>JAPLZT010000027.1 GCA_026394855.1 Candidatus Woesebacteria bacterium | reverse complement strand
TCCTTATTAACTTTATCTAAATCTACGTATTCAGTTTCATCAACATTTACCACACCATTGTCCAGGAGGTTTTTAATTTTTAAAACAGGAGTTCCTTTTCCTTGAGTATTAAATGTTTTACTACTGAAAGCAAATCCTCCAAGAACACCAGCGTATTCCCCTAGTTTTACTTTTTGCCAATTTTCCGGAATTTGATTTTGCATATTATTTTTTAAGAACCCCCAAAAGCGGTACTCTTTCTAACAAAAATTGTCTTTCCATTTTGAGTGTTTCTAATTCTGCCTCTAATGGCTTACTATCTCTTTTTGTAACCCCGTCTATAACTGATTGGGAAACCAGGCCTCTTTGCATCAAAACTATATACTCCAAATTATCAAGCCAATTTTTAACAATAAATATGTTTTCCTCTATTTTGTTGGTTTTTCTAAAAATATTGCTCACGTAGAAATAGGAAAATATAATAAACCCAACAGACAGGATCGTCAAAACTAAACTCGGTATTTTACTCAACAGCTCACAACTTATCAAATATGTCTGAATTTGGTTTTGCATATTAGTGGATTAAACTTTTAAGTAGGGGTTCCACTTTTTGATACAAGCTGATTATTCCATCAATGGAACCTAAAAAGGAAATTCCGGCGATAGCAGCCTTGACGATGTTTACATCCGGAATTGGCTTGGATAATTGACTTTTAATTGCTCGAATATCTGAGATTGTCGATAATTTCTTTTGATCATCGATTTTATCTGTCAACTTAACTTCATTTTCAAGCTGATCTAAAACTCTAAAGATATCTAAGTATTCGTTCTGAACAATATTGCTATTGCCAACAACTGTTATGCCACCCATATTCGTTATATTTATTCCATTAAAAGAGTTAGATGTATCAAAAGTGGATCCACCTTCAATATACTTAATTCCTACATCGGATAACCTATATTTTCTGGTTTCGGACGGAAACTCAAAACCTCTAGGACTCTTGAAAGTACGACTCTCTTTTTCCTCCTTCACCCACCCATTTTGTACGAGATAATCCAGGTTTGTAACTACCTCGCTTTGCGAAATATTATATTCTCTTAATCCCTTTTTAATATCTGTAATAGTCTGCTGAATGCTGAGCAAACTCCTCGCTTTTTTTCTCCTTAAATCAAGTAATTCAAGAATCTTTTTTCTTACTTCGTCGCTTGATAAATTACTTTGTTTTCTCATATTTTGATCTTTCTCAAATTCTCTAAAATCTCTTTTTCTAATTTTTCATTTTCTGTGAAATATTGTTTTAACTCCGATTCTAATTTGTGAATTTTTTCAGAAAATGGAATACCATCATCAACTTCATCGGGAACCCCTACATACCTTCCTGGTGTAAGAACATAACCATTTTTGGTAATTTCATCCAATTTAACTGCTTTACAAAAACCAGCAATATCTTTGTAATTTCCGTCAACTTTCTGTCCTCTCCACGCACGGACCGTATTGGCAATTTTTTGAATTTGTTCGGACGTAAAAGATACCTGTTTTCTTGAAATTTGTGTAAAAGTTTCTCGGGCATCAATAAAAAGAGTTTCCCCTCTACGATTCCTAAATCTGCCAGTTTCCTTGTTTTTGGTTAGGAACCATAACGATACAGGGAGAGAGACGTTATAAAAAAGCTTCGGTGGACAGGCGATAATAACATCAACTAAATCTGCCTCAATTATTTTTTCCCTAATTATTCCTTCCTTTCCGCCAACCGCTAATGCTCCATTTGCCATCACAAATCCAGCCGTACCGTTTGGAGCTAGGTGGTGAATAAAATGCTGAATCCACATAAAATTAGCGTTCCCTGAGGGTGGCGTTCCATAAACGATTCTTGGATCTTTATCAGAAATTCTGTCCGGATCCCATTCGGCATTAAATGGGGGATTTGCCAATACAAAATCAGATCTCAAATCAGAAAATTTATCCTCATAGTAAGTATTTCCCAATTTTATATCCCCAAAAACACCACGGATCGCAAGATTCATCTTACAAAGCTTGAGGGTTGTATCGTTACTTTCCTGTCCGTAAATCGCAATTCTATTTCGATCTTTATGGTGTTCCTTCAAAAAATCGCTGGATTGAACAAACATTCCTCCGCTTCCACAACATGGATCTAACACCCTACTATTTTCGAATGGTTCAAGAATTTCAACTAAAAGTTTGACTAACGGCCTAGGTGTGAAAAAAGCACCACCGCGTTTTCCCTCAGCATCAGCAAATTGCCCAATGAAATATTCATAAACTCTTCCTAACATGTCTTTCTCTTTTTCCTCATCTTGATTAAATTCGATTCTAGAAAAAATGTTAACAAGCTCACCAATAACATAATGCTCGAGAGGGATACGAACAAAATTCTTTGGAAGAACGTTTGCTAACTGATCAGGGTTTTCCTTTTCAATTGCTTCCATCGCCTCTTCTATGTATTTAGCTATATTGGAAAGCGAAGCTTTACTTCGTAAAAATTCCCACCGAGCAACCTCGGGAATAAAGAAAACACCCTCCCTTTTATACATTTCTTTGTCTTCAAGCATTCTTTCTCGCGATTTCCCATCTGGGATATAATATTTTTTATTCGAAGAATCGCTCATCCATTTTTGAAGTTTCTCTCTCTGTTGATAAAAAGCGTCAGAAACATATTTTAAAAAGATTAAGCCTAAAACTATGTATTTATATTCAGAAGGGTCAATATTTCCGCGAAGCTTATCTGCGGCAGACCAAAGATCCTTTTCAAAGTTTAAATCTTTTTGTGGTTTTTCTACCAACTCTTTTGCCTCTTCAACCGCTTTCTTTTGTGAACTCTCGTATCTATCTTTTATATCCCTGGGAAGCGAAGAAAATTTTATAAGATACGTTTTGCCTTCCGTTCTTGTTTCAATTTCTCCGGAATTAATTTTTCCCTTAAGTTGTTTCAAAACGGCTTGGCGGGAAATTCCAATAACGTTTGATAATTCACTCACTGTGATAAACTCTTCAACCATGTTTAGAATATTACATCTATGGGATTAATTTGTCAAGCCCCAATCGGTGTCATCGTGACAACCTGAGTAAAGATTATTGATATTCAATTCCCACAAAACAGCCTCAGGTGATATACTTCAAATATGAATATTATTACTGAAATTAGACCAAAATTAGAAAATAACAAAAAAGTTAAAAAATTCTTAAGTTCGCATTGGGGATCTTTCTATATAGCTTCCAAAGGAAAACTTACAGATGCTTCCAAAATTTCAAGAGTTATGGTTAAAGACAATTTGGGACAAAACTTATGACATCCTCCTCAAACTAAAGCATGCGGTTTCCCCTCTAAAGGAGGATGACATATCAGCGTTCAATTCATCCCCGATTTAATCGGGGTGTTCTTGAATGCTGTTATAAATAAAGTTGAAGAGGAAGTTAAAGAAAAGAAAGTAACAAAAATTTGGCTCGTTACCACCAACGATAATTATGAGGCAGCAATCTTTTACATAAAGAAAGGCTACCGTTTAATTGCCGTCCACAAAGATGCATTAGACGTTTCAAGAAAACTTAAACCTCAAATTCCTCTTAAAGGAAAACATAATATCTTCTTACAGGATGAATGGGAGTTTGAAAAGCTTTTATTACAGCATTATTGAATGTTGTTGCAATCTACGCTTATAACCTACATTCCTTGTCAAATAGCCTCAGGGTTGTGATCAGCCTAAATTAATTTGAAGCGAATTGAGGATGTTCCAATTTAGTTACTCTCTTTTCCAGGTTATCAAACTCATCAATGGTGGGTGCGTCATCCTCAAGCTTGGACAGTTGCGTGCCTAATTTATCTATTCTTCCGGTTAATCTTTCTTCTGTCTTTTTCGCTTCTTCCTTAACTTCTTTAATATCCTTTCTTATCAAAACCTGACCATCTAATATAGATTGAAGGATTTTAGTATCATTTGCCATAAATTTATTATGTCACCACATCTTTCAAAGTCAACGACAAATAAACGTAAATGCGTATTAAATATGGCAATGTCGTCATTGCAAAATAGGTACAAGTGATATTTTTACTTTTTTGCCGGCTTATCGACCACTATCTGAACTCTGGTTTTTCCATCAGGTAATTTATCCTTGGTGTAATCTACTTCAACATCTTGTCCCAGCCGGGAGTAGAAATTCTTGTGCAAATTCTGGTAGTGTTTGCCTATTACGTCAGGATCATGGCCGGGAAGAACGTCTATCGGTGTAGGTTTAAAACTATTCTTTTTATCTTCCATATATACCTATTATACTAAATAATGAAATCAGACAGTTGCCTTTCGATCATCTCTGAACATTATCCAACGAATATAAACAGTGGGAAGACCTATTAATGTTAAGATAAATAAAGCCTTCGCAGGACCCATTCTGTCTGCTAGTCCCCCCAATACTAAACTCATTCCAGCATAACCAAGGCTTCCAGCGAACGAATTTAACGAAGCCATCGTTGCTCTTTGGTGGTTAGTAAACTCTTTTTGCATTAAAGTTTTTTCAGCAACGTTTGCTACACCAAATAAAAGAGAAGATGGGGTCCCCAGTAGGGGAGATAAAACAGTGGGATATCCAAACGCAATTAAACTGGCCACTTTTCCAAATATGCTGTCAAAAAGTAAAATATTGGTTTCTTTAAACTTTTTGATTAACTTCCCGCTAAAAAAGAAACTAATGGAAGCTCCAAAACTGGATATTGTTTGTGGTATACCTATTGCCCATACGGGCCAAACAGTTGCAATGAAAGCTGAAGTAAAACCCCATTTCAGTTCACTTATGGAAAAGCTAATTACCGAAGCTAAACTTAAAAGACGCAATTTCTTGTTTTTAACAAAAAGCGCCATTGCTTCTTTAATGTGAGAATAGATATTGGTATCAAGTACTTTACGGAGTTTTGGATTTATAAATTTATAGCTTACAAAAAGCATGCCGATTTGAGGAACAACAGATAACCACAGTACGGATGAAAAAGAAAAATTGGCAATTATTCCTCCAAGGATTGCGGATATCCCCATTGCCAATTGTTCTGTGGAACTTACCTTTCCTTGATATTCATGAAATTCACTTTCCATGTTTTCATCAGCTAAAGTATCGTACAAAAAAGCATCATTATTGCCGCTGTAAAATGCCCGGGATAATCCTTCAAAGATTGCCCCTATTACAAGAAACCAGTATGAAAGTCCTATTGCATAGAATAAAAAAGCAAAAACTCTTGCCCAAGTTCCAAGAACAATTGTATATTTCCGACCTACCAGATCAGAGAGTATTCCCGTAGGAAGTTCAAATACGGTTGAAGCAAGCATGATAATACCCAGTATGCTTGCTCCTAAGGTAAATGATCCCGATACTTTAGAAAAGTAAATAATGGCAATAGGCCAAAAAAGATTAAAACCGATAAGAAAATTAAAGATTGATAATAATTTAATATTTTTTCTATACATGTTTTGATTATACACAAACTATGAGCGGGGGAGGCCAGATAGTGAATCATCTTGTATAATGTAAATATGTCTGATTTTTCAAAATATACAGATTACAAAACAATACTCTCGGTAAATGCTTTGATCTGGTGTAACAGGAAAGTTTTACTTCTAAAAAGGGCCAAAACTAAGAAGGTGGACCCTGGAGTATATTCTGGAGTTGGAGGAAAAGTGGAACCTCACGAAAGTTTCTATGATGCCTTACTCCGGGAGATTAAAGAAGAAACCGGACTGACTGAATTTGAATCAATAAAACCTTATTCAATAACCCAGCATCCGTACCCTCCCACAGATTCTGAATGGGTAAATGTTTATTTTAATGTTATTGTCAATAAACAAGTAAAAATTCCACCCTCTGAAGACGGTAATTTCGGTTGGATAGATCCAAAAGATGTTAACTCTCTCCCAATGGTTGCAGATCTCAAGGAATACATAGACATACTTACTAAAGATCCAAAAGCTTTCATCTTCGGCTTTTTTGATAACGATAAATCAGGAAAACTTATAAATAAAGTTGTTAAAGTTTTGTAGTTATAAAAGGTAAATTAGCTCGTTTGGGGCTATTCCACAGGTTCCAGATAAACTGGTCCTAATCCGTGTCCTTTTCTTATGTCATTGCATTCATCGCTTCCGAATTTAAAATTCTCTGCCGCATGTTCTCTATTTTTATGTATTCTGCAGTTTCCGTTTTCTAGTCTATTTGGACAAGGGCCTGCTATTCTTGCAATCACCATTCCCAAAACCGGATCTCTCCCATCATATTGGTAATAAACACCATTCGGAAGATTCACTTCTATTACTTTTT
>JAPLZT010000083.1 GCA_026394855.1 Candidatus Woesebacteria bacterium | reverse complement strand
GTGCTTATCATAATACTCTTCTGCAGTTATTATCTTACCACTTTTATCTTTTACCAAATCATTTAAGAACATCTCGGATTCTTCCTTTGATTTTTTAAACTCTTCTAAAACTCCGTCTGTTTCCAGATTGCTGAATGGTACTTTACTCCACCCACCGCTAACAATATTTAAATTAATAAAATCTACAGGTTTATTCACTTTAACTGTATAGGATATGTGCTGTGGTATTCCTATAAGCCTATCATCAGGGTCTGTATTCAATATATTATGCTGTAAAGCGTAATTATCGACCTGTGAGGCGGTCATACCGCTTAAAGGTATGTCATACCCAAGTTTGCCTAATAACCGCCTGTACACCGTGTTTTTAGCCCTATACAGGTCATTTGAGACCCTTAGGTCGTCTACCTCCGCCATATATATCCTATATTCATATATTTAAGCCTTTTTGATAGATAAGGAGCGATAGGACGATGCCTATGCTCCTTGTCTATTAAAACCTACAACGCCTCACGAATACCAACGGAACCTCCACCTAAATATCCAAATGTCTGCGGAACAGAATCAAAAGTTGCTAAGTCGATATCCAGTACAACTGATAACCCGTTACCAATCAATGCTTCTTTTTCAAGAATAACATTAGCTGTGTACTGATTCGCCACGCCATTATAAATGGCATTTATGCCGAGCCCACAAGGGCTAACACAACTGGCTGTCACTGCATTACTATTGCCACTGGTGTAAATCCCACCAACCGTAAGCGTTTCAGGAAGTAATCCTTTGACTACCAACGAAACTCCCGTTCCATTACTCACTGCACCACTTTTCACTACATCACTAACACCCACTCCCAACTGTAGTGCCATTGAAGCCGAAGCCATAACGAACACCATCACGAGACCAATCATTATCTTCTTCATCATTGTTTTTTCTCACCTCCTTCTTATATATTTTTCAAACCCTTTTATCAATAAATGTTTTTAATACAGCATCTGTCTCAAGTCTTTCAAAAATAGATCCTTGTTTTTCTTCCACCACATTTTTTACTGACGGCTCGAAATAACTGCATACTGTTTCTTCTCCTTCGCATTTAAAAGGCTGGGAACATCTACGCTTAGCAGGCAAACCTTCCCTTCCACAAATAAAATCTCTCTGACCATTCATCAATTTCAGAATAACCCAATATCTGCATTTCTGTGAACCAACAACTTTTTTCTGAAATTCATCTTCTTCTTCTTCCTGTGTAAAAGGAAATAAGATGCTTGCACCTTCGGTAGTAGAAAAGACACTTCCCCTTAAATTATTATCGTTCCACGTAGGCATAAAAGTTCCGCTTGATGAAAGTGCATCTGTTCTTATATTTGCATCTACATCAAATGGAGGTGTAATTATAGCCCAATCAGGGTCTGGGAGATTTGGTGTCTGCAAATTAGTAGGTTCTTGCGTAGGCACCCCTATTATATGTCTTTCTATCTCCCTTTCTTCAGAACGCCTTCCTCCAAACCTTTCACGCAATCTATCTATCCAATTCCCACTTTCAGACATCTTCTTCTCCTTTAATCACTCTAAACTACTAAAAATACGTTTCCCCATATTATAATTTTCCAATACTTCTTTTTCCTTAACATTTTTTTCAATATACTGTTCCAAAACCTCATCTGTTTCTAAACATGAAAAAGGAACAGAAAGATTCGTCCCATCCTCT
>JAPLZT010000157.1 GCA_026394855.1 Candidatus Woesebacteria bacterium | reverse complement strand
TAGATGCTATAGTTTGGAGGATTTTAGGAACGCCGTTTAACGGAAATAAAGCTCCCGAGAGAAAGAAAAATGGCATAACCAAAAAGTTCATGATTAATTGAAACCCTTGCATATCTGAAAGTATCGAAGCAATTGCGGTTCCTAATGCCGTAAATAATATTGCAATTAAAAGCATGAAAATTAACGCAAGGGGAATAAGTGTTGGAGAATTTATTCTAAAGCCGATTAACATTGAAAGGATAATAACAATTACTCCTTGGAATATGGCAATGGTTGCCCCACCCAAAGTCCTTCCCAGCATTATTTGCCACCTTGGGACGGGGGCAACCAGTGTTTCTTTAAGAAAACCAAATTGTCTGTCCCAAATTATTTCAATTCCCGAAAAAAGCGCCGTAAAAAGAATGCTCATGGAAATAATTCCAGGAGCTATAAATTCCAGATAATTTCCCTGTCCTGCTTTGACAAATATGGGCCCAAGACCAAAGCCAAGAGCAATAAGAAAAAGTATGGGTTGTCCTAAAGAACCGAAAATTCTAGCCTTTGATCTAAAATATCTTTTTATTTGTCTTAACCAGAGAATATAGATGCAATTCATAATTTACAATTTAAAATTTTCAATGACGGGACCATGCTCGGTGATGTGTTCGCATTGCCTCGTTTGGCGACACTTCTTCATCGCGGATTTCATGCCCCGTAAGTTTTAAAAAAGCCTGCTCAAGGGTGTGGGAGTCTGTTTGCTTCATTAAGGCCTTTGAAGTTCCTTGGGCTACAATTTTACCGTGGTCAATAACTGCAACTCTGTCGGCGACCTCCTGAGCTTCCGCCATATAATGAGTTGTAAAAAATACGGTTATGCCTTCTTTTTTATTCAAGTTTTTAATGTAGTTCCAGATATGATTTCTTGTTTGCGGGTCAAGTCCTAGGGTGGGTTCATCCAGAAAAAATATTTTTGGATGATGTAAAAGTCCGCGGGCAATTTCCAGCCTTCTTTTCATTCCTCCCGAAAAAGTTTTAACCAAACTGTCTTTTCTTTCCCAAAGTTCGACGAATTTGAGAAGTTCTTCTATTCTTGCCCTTCTTGTTTCTTTATCAACTCTGTATAAAACTCCATGAAATTCCAAATTTTCGTAAGCCGTAAGTTCATCATCAAGCGAGGGATCCTGAAAAACAATTCCAAAGGATTTTCTTACTGCATCTTGATTGATTACAGGATCATATCCGTTTATTAATATCTTTCCTGTTGATGGCGCAAGAAGGGTTGTCAGCATTTTTATGGTTGTTGTTTTCCCTGCACCGTTTGGTCCCAAGAAAGCAAATATTTCACCGGCTTTGACACTAAAAGAAACACTATCAACAGCAACCGTTTCTTTAAACTTTTTGGTTAAGTGAGAAACATTAATGATTGAACCATTTTTTGCCATAAGGAACAATTATAGTATAATTCCCAAAGTATGAATAGTTTAAGTAGCGAGATTCAACCTCTTTTGTCCTATTATGACAATCTATTACGACGTATGACGATAAGAGATTCAGGGCCGAAGTTTAAGGTGGGGGAGGCATTAAGCTCTGTTGCTTCTTTTTATGAAAGACTTAGGTATGCAATTGACTACAAGAAAGAACATCTTCTTCGAAGGAATGCAATAGAAAGGATATTAAAAAGAAATCTTTGGGAAAAAGGAGAAGGGGATGTGAAGGTTTTAGGAGAAGCTTTATTAAAAGAGCTTACCTGGGCAAAATACATTAAAAATAATTTCTATCCTTTAACCAAGATTAACGAATTATCCGGCATTATTTCAAAATACCTGGTCCTTTCCCGGAATTTTGCAATCGAATTTGGAGTGAGAGGCGATATTAAATGGAAAGATTGGTTAATGGGGGTTTGCTCTTGCGAAATAGAGGAAAGTTTGGACCCGGAAGTTTCCTCGGTAGACGTTTTATCAATGGCGGTTGAGTCTTGGTTTGAGAAGAAATTTAATTGGGTAGACGGTGGTTTAACGGTTGATGAGAAAGAAGATGAATTGGCAATTGCAATTCATAGAAGTTTAATCCGCGGAGACGAGTCTCAAAATGCCTACTACATGGTAAGAAGGTTGTATAAAAACTGGAATCTGGTAAAAATCGATGAGGTTGAAAAAAATATAGATTATATTTATAAAATCTGCTTAAGAATTAGAAAAAGTCTAGCCAGTCCCATCCAATCACGGCTTTACAGGTTTGTTCAGAAAGAAGTTTCGGCTTTTCAAGTCCTTAAATGTCTAATTGACGAAAATCCAGAAGCCGCAAAGGAGATTTTTAGAGATCCCCAGAAGCTTACACTAAAAGTTTCTGAAGTTTGCGATGAAAGATATAGTGAGATATCAAGCAGAGTTAACCGTGGTATTATAAGAAGCGTAATTTATATATTTGTTACCAAGATTGTTTTAGCTATAGCAATTGAAGTTCCATATGAACTTTATTTCGTAAAGCATTTGAGCTACTTGCCGATTGTTAGTTCTATCGCAATTCCGCTCCTTTTTGTATTTTTGGTAACGGCTACAATTAGAAAACCCGGGGAGGATAATACTAGAAGAATAATTGATCTTATACAGGATTTTGTTTACGTGAGAGATACGAGAGAAAAGACGGATTTCACTTTAGTTACAAGAAGAAAGGGATTGACCTACAATATTTTTACCACGGTCTATCTTGTCATTTTTGTTTTAATCTTTTCCTTTATTTCCTACGGCCTAGCCAAAGTCGGATTTGATATTGTCGGGATCGGGATATTTTTCATCTTTCTTTCTTTAATTCTTCTTTTTGGCTATAGAGTTAAATTCTCCGCATCTGAGTTAAATGTAATTCCTAAAAAAGAAAGTCTGGCTTCCAATTTTTTTACCAACTTAACTCTTCCTTTTTTGGATTTGGGGGTTTGGCTTTCGGATAAATTTACATCCCTTAATTTTTTTATTCTTTTCTTTGACTTTCTAATTGAAGCCCCATTAAAAAACATAATGGGTATTTTAGATGAGTGGGGAAACTACTTAAGGGAAAGAAGGGAAGAGGCAGTTGAGATTCCCGTAGAAAGATAATGCCTTCTAACATATAATCTGACTATATGATCCTTGAAGTTTCTAATCTTTCAGTTATATTCGGCAATCAAAAAGTTCTTGATAACGTTACATTTTCGGTGGAAAGAGATGGCACTCTTGCAATTATCGGACCAAACGGTGCCGGAAAATCGGTTCTTTTTAGAGCAATCTTGGGACTTATTCCATACCAAGGTGAGATTAAATGGGCACCAAATATTAAAATCGGATATGTTCCTCAAAAGCTTTCAGTTGCCAAAGATCTTCCTTTAACAGTTTCGGAGTTTCTGAAGTTAAAAGAAAATAATCTTTCAAATATTGAGAAAGTATTAACTTCTGTTGGAATTAAAAAGACCGGTATATTAAAAATCAGGCTGGGGGATTTATCCGGGGGAGAAACGCAAAGAGTTT
>JAPLZT010000080.1 GCA_026394855.1 Candidatus Woesebacteria bacterium | reverse complement strand
ATGCGTGAACTTATCCTGCCATTTTTTTATAACAGCATTCAAGAAGACTCCCGACTTTGAGTCGGGGGATGAATTGAACGCTGATATGTCATCCTCGTTTAGACGAGGAAACCGCGGACTTAAGTCCGCGGAGGATGTCATAACTTCGGGATTTCCTTTAAGAAGAAGAACTGCTTTAATAAGTAAATCGTCAAAATCCAAAGCTCCTATTTCTCTTAATCTCTTTTCATATTCAAGATAGACCTTAAAAACAACTTGCTGAAACTCACCATTAACAAATTCCGAATATTGGGTGGGTGAAAGCATTTGATTTTTGGCATCCGAAATTGCAGAAAGGACACCTGCGGGATTATATGAATCGGTTGAATAACTCAGATTTTCGATTATTTCCTTAACCAAGCTTTTTTGATCCTGCTCATCGTAGATTAAAAATCCTGGAGGTATTCCAATTACCTTTCCGTCAATTCTTAATACCCTGGCGCAAAGTGAATGAAATGTTCCCGCAAATCCCGGGGCTTGATTAATTAATTTAATTATTCTTACTTTCATATCTCCTGAGTCTTTATTTGTAAAAGTCATCAATAAACAGATCTCAGATTTGACTAATCCTTTATCAAAAAAATAGGCTACCCTATGAGTAAGGACTTTAGTTTTGCCGCTTCCGGCTCCCGCCAAGACAAGAAGTGGGCCTTTATTGTAGATTACAGCAGCCTTTTGTTGCGGGTTTAAATCAGATAGAATAGGAAGATGCATAAGCGTTATTTTATCATCATCTTGGGTGCCATATTGGTTGCTTTATATATTTTTGCAGCCGTTTTTATTAAGAGAGCTGAATCCAAGATAAAGTCTCAAGATGGAAGGGTTAATGTTTTGATTTTAGGCAAGGGTGGATTGGGACACGCGGGAGCCGATTTAACCGATACAATGATGCTTGCCTCAGTTTCTCTTGCCAAACATTCGGTAAACTTAATCTCCATACCCCGGGATATCTGGATTCCTGAAATTAGAGCTAAAGTTAATAGCGCCTATTATTGGGGTAAGGAAAAGCCCGAATTTGGTGGAGGACTTTCCTTTGCTAAGAAAAATGTTGAGGCCATTGTAGGCATTCCCGTAAATTATGCTCTGGTTTTGGATTTTTCATCATTTAAGGGAATTATTGATGCTCTAGGCGGAGTCGAAATTGATGTTGCCAATTCCTTTACGGACAATCTTTATCCAATAGAAGGCCGTGAGGAAGATACCTGCGGCGGAGACAAGGAATTCAAGTGCAGGTATGAAACAATTTATTTTGAAAAAGGCGTCAGTTACATGGACGGAACAACTGCTCTAAAATATGTTCGATCAAGAAACGGAGACAACGATGAAAATACTGATATTGCAAGAGAGGCAAGACAGCAAAAGGTAATTTCTGCTATTAAAAGTAAGATTCTTTCGAAAGGTACACTGCTTAACCCTTTTAAGTTGTATAAAGTTTGGAAAGTTGTAAGATCATCCATTGAAACAGACATGGATTTTTTTTCGATGATTGTTTTAGGTAGGGAAATGCTAAATGTAGACGGGAATATCCAGTCTTCGGCAATCCCCGAGGGGTTACTTATTAACCCGCCCGAAAGTCAAAAATATGATTACCAGTATGTTTTTACACCGAAGGTGGCGGGCAACTGGGGAGAGTTTCAAAATTGGATTAAAGATTTAATTAAATGAAACTCTTTCAAAACAAAAATTTTTTGGTAGTTGTCCTCCTTGCTCTAATCTTGCGCCTCTTTCTCGGGCTTTTACCCAGTTTCACAATTGACATGAATAACTGGATTGCCTGGTCGGGAATGCTGACGGAGCATGGACCTTTAAAGTTTTATTCGCTTCCCGGCTGGACCGATTATACTCCCGGTTTTTTTTACTACCTCTGGATCGCCGGATCGTTTTTTAAGGCAATTGGCGCAAGTCTTACTCCTTTTTGGGTAAAGCTGCCTATTATTCTTGCTGATATGGGCACAGGACTTCTACTTTATAAAATTCTTTTCAAAAAAAGTTTCAAAATTGCAGCCTTTGCCTTTTTGGCTTATGTCTTAAACCCAGTGGTCATGTTTACCAACAGCGTATGGGGACAAACAGACGGGCTAATTGCACTTTTAATTCTTCTTAGTGCATATTTTTTGGCAGAAAAGGGAAGCTATATTTTTTCGTCCCTGTTTTGGGTCTTTGCGTTATTTGTAAAGCCCCAGGCGCTATCCGCTCTTCCCATACTTCTTCTTTATTTAATTTTTAAAAAGAAATACAAACAAACTGCATTTTTTGTTCTTCTTGCCTCGGTTTTTATAGTGATACTGGGGCTACCATTTTTTGCCAACACAAATCCAATTTTTGGAATACCAATTTTGATATCCAAAATGTCCAACGAGTCCCCGTTTACCTCCGTCATGGCCTTTAACTTTTGGGCGTTTATCAAAGGAATGTGGATTCCTGATTCCGGAACTTTTCTGGGTCTGACCTACACTATTTGGGGAGCAGTAATTTTCTTGGCAGCATTTATTTGGGTAGCACTTGGTCTTGCAAAGTCAAAACTAAAGCCACAGCACCTTTATTTTTCCCTGGGACTTGTCTACCTTGCTTTTTTTCTTTTTCCAACCCGCATTCACGAACGCTATATACTGGTTTCCTTACCCTTTTTTCTTCTATCCGCCTCTTTAGTTTTTTCGAAGTTTGAATTTATATTATATTTTCTACTTTCTTTCCTTTCTCTGATAAATATCTATCACCCTTATGCCTACTACACTAAGGAGAGCTTCTTGTCATCAACGGGTCTTCTTAGTTTGACAACATCATCATATAAATTTATTTCCTTTTTATTTGTGCTTATGTTTTTCTTTTACTCATTTAAAGACCGCCTTTCAAAATATTTCAATTTTGACTTAAGTTTTATCAAAAACCTTAAGATGCCCGGTAAGGTAAAATTTACACTTCCCGCCTCCACCCTTTCGCCGGAATTAATTAAATATCTCCTAATTGCGGTTATTTCCTTTTCTTTCCTCGCAAGAGTTGCCTGGCTGGGGAGTCCCAAGAATGAATATTTCGATGAGGTCTACCACGCATTTAAGGCAAGACAAATATTAAATGGGAATAAAATGGCCTGGGAATGGTGGAATACACCTCCGGAAGGCTTTGCATATGAATGGACACATCCGCCTTTAGCCAAACTCGGAATGGTTTTGGGAATGCTAGTCTTTGGGGAAAATGCATTCGGCTGGAGAATTGTTCAGGCCATCTTAGGGGTGGGAACAGTATTTTTGATTTATCTTATAAGTAAAGAACTTTTTAAAGACAAACTTCTTTCCCTTTTATCCGCAACTGTTTTTTCTCTGGATGGCCTTCCTCTCGTTATGTCAAGAATAGGGATGAACGATACTTACATGTTATTCTTTATGCTCCTTTCTTTGTACTTTTTTCTCAGGGAGAAAGATTTCTGGTCGGCTCTCACGTTTGGTTTGTCTCTTGCGTCAAAGTGGTCTGTCATCTGGATAATTCCGCTTTATTTCCTTCTTTGGCTGAAACGGAGGGAAAAATTCAGACCCTCGATAATCTGGTTTCTGGTTATACCTCCTGCGGTTTATCTCTTAACTTACCTGCCCATGTTTTTAACTGGACATGGATTAAATATTTGGTGGGAAATGCAGAAGCAGATGTGGTGGTATCACACCAGACTTAAGGCAACTCATCCTTACACGTCACATTGGTGGAGTTGGCCGCTTCTTATTCGACCAATTTATTTGTATACAAGTAATGAGGTAAACGGAATGGTTTCAAGAATTTACGCTTTTGGAAATCCTTTTGTTTTCTGGTTTGGACTTATTTCAGTCTTTTTAAGTGGTATCTATGCTTTCTATGAAAGAAATAAAAAGTTGGCTTTAGTTATTTTTGCTTATTTAATCTTTTTTGTTCCATGGGCAGCTTCTCCAAGAATAATGTTTCTATACCACTATCTTCCGTCAATTCCCTTCTTAGCAATTGCTACCGGTTATGTCTTGCGAAGAAACCTTAAATTAGCAATTTGGTATTTGTTTATTTGCTTATTGGTATTTATTTATTATTATCCTCACTGGGCAGGTCTTAATATTCCTCTTTGGTTGGACACTTCCTACTATTGGTTTTCTTCTTGGAGATAGCAATTAATATTCCTGAGTTTCAAGATCTTTATTGTTTTGAAATCATTATTGGGGTCAGGAAAAATCCATGAGCAGTCTACTGTGTTATGGTTCTTATCAAAAATAACTTGCGTTCTTTTTTTGGCAATTAAATTGTATTGCAAGTTATAGGTAATTCCATCAAAACCCGAAAGGGACTGGTTCCCATTTAGTGCGTAAATATTTTGTCCTAGAATTTTCGTTTTACCCCATATACGCAAAGATATTGGGTCAATGGATGTAAAAAGTCTTAGGATGGTAATTCCTACAAGAAAAATACTGATTAAGACCTTTAATAGTTTTGATTTTTCCGACAGTTTATAGGAGCCATAGGCCAGGGCTAAATATAAATACGGCTCAAGCGGTAAAGCGTATCTGGGAATTGTATAGGTCTGAAAGCTTAGGACGGAAATAAAATAGATAAAGGAAAATAGAAATATGCTTAATGCCGTTTTGTTTCTTGCTAAATTAATTCTGCTTTTAATTATTCCCAAAATAATAATTATCCAGAAAACCCAGTTAAAATTTAAGACAAATAGCTGAAGCCAGTTTTGATAAGCGTATTTATTAAATATTTTGAGGGAAAGCAAATTATTTAATATGGTGGATATGGTTCCCTTTCCTGCAGTTCCTGAATAGTTCCAGTCTGACCAGAGAGTTTTCCCACTTATTTTTAGAAACAAAAACCAGATAGCGGCGGTAATTAGAGGACTTAGTGC
>JAPLZT010000064.1 GCA_026394855.1 Candidatus Woesebacteria bacterium | reverse complement strand
GTTTACCTATCTGGGTCATTTGTGTACAGGATAAAACAACGTATGTCTATTGTCAATCAGTAAAAATCACAAACACTTTATTCTTTCTAATCTTTTTTGCTGATTTTCTTCTGTAACATAACCGAATCCGCGTATATTAATAATTGAACCCGGACGTTTTTTTCTTATTCTTTCTATCCAATTTCCAACCACACCCCTACCGTCAATCCCTCCACACTTTCCACTAGCCGCATAATATATATCCTCTGGTGGTATGGGAGTAACCCCACTTTCAGCAATGATATCGCGGCACTTTTGCTCCCTCGGGGTTAATCTATCCTTCATATTTACTATTTCAAAATTTAAAACCCAAACATTATTCCTTCATCAGCGCGCTTGTAATTGTGGATTTCCTTTTTCCTAAACCAGAGCGCTATTTCAAATTTAGCTTCCTCAGTATTTCCCGATGCATGGACAAGGTTCATTCCGGACCTTTTTATCATATTTGCAAGGTCCGGAGAATCTATCGAAAAATCCCCTCTTATCGTTCCCGGAACAGCTGTGTCCGGATAGGTATAACCGGCCATTTTGCGGACGGCGGTAATTGCATGCGGCCCCTCTAAAACCATTGCGACAACCGGACCTGAAGTTAAATAATCAACCAACCATTTACAAATAAGAACACCAATTTCATAGGGTTCCATTGTTCCTAAATGCTCTTTGGGGTCAGTTCCGTAATTTTTATAAGCCTCTAGAGTTTTTTCGCCAATTTTTGTAACCCACTGCCTTCTTTCTGTCGGATAATGCTTCCTAACCATTTCTTCATCAACCCAAACCATTTTCATCCCCACAATTTTGAGGCCAATTTTTTCAAATCGGGAAACAATCTCCCCCACCAACGCTCTTTTAACTCCGTCAGGCTTAATCAAAACCACTGTCTGCTCAATTAAAGGATTTTTCATGATATTCTAACAAGCTTTGCTTTAGACAAAGTCGCAAGCTTTGCTTATGTAAGTAATTTTTCAAATTTACCTTTATCATTGTAGTTCCCTATGACCGCTAAATTCAAGCGGGAAGGAACAAATAGTCTTTTGGCTTCGTAGTTGACTTCATCAAGGCTTACCCCGTCAACTTTTTTAAACACCTCTTCGGGAGTTAATATTTTGTCCATGAATAACACCTGATCTGAAAAGAAGGAAGAAACATCTTTGGTATCCTCCAATGCCAAAGCAAGGTGCCCCTTAAGAAATTCTTTGAAATTTTTAAGTTCGTGAACGGTGATCGGTAAACGGTGATCGGTTATTTTATCCTTCTCTCCCTAACCTCAATCCAAAGCCTGGAGCTCATGCCCCCTCCCAAAATTGCAGAAAGAAGACCTTGAGCATATTTGCCTTTATATCCTTTGCCATCCCCCAAAAATCCCAAAATAAAATGAGCTTGTTCGTCTTTTTTTGTTTTCAACTTTACTTGAGCAGAAGTTTGTTTAGTTTTAAAAGGTTGATATTTAAACTCAGAGTTAGAACTTTTTTGAATATTTCCAAAATACTTTTTAACAAGCTCCAGGGCTTTCTTTTCGGAAACTCCACCGGCAATGCTTATGAGCATATTTTCCGGATAATAATGCATCTTTCTATAACTTACAAAATCATCTCTTTTGATATTTTTAACTGTTTGGGGTGTCCCGGCAGTGTCTTTGGAAAGAGAATTTCCGGAAAATATTAAGTTTTCAAAAACTTCTCCGATCTTGGCCATGGGAGTATCTTCATACATGGCAATTTCTTGGATAATGGTTCCCTTTTCTCTTTCTATTTCATCTTTCTTTAAAAGAGGATTTAAAACCATGTCGCTTAACACATCAAATGCGGTTTCCAGATTATCTACGCTGGTTTTAATATAGAAGTTGGTCCAATCCTTGGAAGTTGCTGCGTTAAACTCTCCCCCAATTGCATCAACCGCGCTTGAAATTTCTTTTGCAGTTGGCCGCATCTTACTTCCCTTAAAAACCATGTGTTCCAGAAAATGGGAAATTCCCCCCACATTTTCTCTTTCGTTTCTGGAACCTGTTTTTACCCAGACTGCAAGAGTTACAGATTCTAGGTTCGGCATGGGAACAGTTAGAATTCTTAGACCTGAAGAAAGTGTATGAAGTTTGAAATCCATGGAGATAGTATATAATGAATTAATGTCCAAAGAAATACGCCACCACAAAAGCCATCAAATAATAAAAAGCTTTGAAGCGGAAGCCTTAAGAAAAAGACCATTTGCCATAAAAATTGCTGATTTTTTGACTTCATACTTTGGTACTGTGGGATTTCTTCTTGTCAACGTTCTTATTTATATAGTTTGGGTACTTATAAATACAGGAAAGGTTCAGGGAATTGCCATATTTGATCCATACCCCCACTCTTTCTTAAACTCTTTAGTCTCAATAGAAGCAATATTCTTAACCGTAATTGTTCTTATCAGTCAGAACAGAGGAAATCAGATAGACAAATTAAGACAGGAACTCCAACTTCAGGTAAATCTCTATTCTGAAAAAGAAACCACCAAAATTTTAGAAATTGTCAAAAAAATAGCAGACGCCAAAGGCATAAAAATTGACGATAGTGAAATAGAAGAAATGCTTAAGGAAATAGACGCATCATACATTGAAAGGAAACTGGAAGAACAGCTTGGACTCTCCGAAAAAACTTTAAAGATATAAAAACTACATTCTTTCCGGGGTTTCAATTCCTAATAGTTTTAGACCGGTTTTCAAAACTTGAGAGGTTCCTTTAGCCAAAAGAATCTTAAATTCTTCGTTTTCTCCCCCGATAATTTTATGCTTGTTGTAGAAAGAGTTAAATTTTTGGGCTAAATCGTACAAATAGCTGCATAAAGTATTGGGTGAGTAATTAATTGCCGCAGTGGCAATTATCTCAGGAAATCGGACTAAAGTTCTCAAGATTCTCATTTCTTCTTCGTTAATTTCTTTCCCAAAACTATTTGCAGATTTGGATATTTGTAGATTTGTAGATTTTGCGAGGACAGAATTTGTCCGAGCAACCGTATATTGAAGATATGGCCCCGAGTTTCCTTCCAAATTCATCATCTTCTCCCAATCAAAAACGACATTGCTTTGGACTGAATGCATTAAATCAAAATACTTAATTGCCCCGATTCCCACTTGCTGGGCTGTTTTTTCGTCACTGTTGCCTAATTTTTCCGCTCTCGAAATTGCTTCATTCAAAACTTCATCCAACCTGATAGTTTTTCCTTCTCTGGTTGCAAACTTCTTACCATCCTCCGCCAAATAAAGTCCGTGGGCCGTATGAACAAATTCAATTTTTTTATCTACTAAGCCTAATAGTCTTGCAGCGGCAAAAAGCTGCTTAAAGTAAAACGACTGCTCTGCTCCCACCTCATAAATAATGATATCCGGATTCCATTTCCTGACCCTGAAGGCAATTGTTGCTAAATCACGGGTTGCATATGTGGTTCCCCCGTCACCCTTAAGAAGCATTAAAGGAGTATTAATGCTTTTACCGGATAAATCGATAATTTTGGCCCCATCCTCCCCTTCCGAGACATGCTTTAGAATAGAAGGATTGCCTAATAATTCCTTCATTTCACTTCCGTAATAGCTTTCACCGAATGCAAAATCAATTTTTACTCCCAAAAGTTCATAGACCCTCTCAAATTCTTCCAATGAAATATCTACGCATTTTTGCCAGATTTCTCTTGCTTGGCTATCCCCTTCTTCAAGTTTCTTAAACCATTCCCTTGCTTTTTCTTCAAGCGTAGGATCTTTCTCGGCCAGCCGATGAAATTCGACATAAATTTCTTCAAGCTTTGAAATATCAAAATCGGATACATTACCCGCAGTAATCATATATAGAAGCTTACCAAACTGCGTTCCCCAATCTCCCAAATGATTGTCTCCGATAACTTCATAACCCAGAAACTTATATAGATTATAAAGAGCCTGTCCTATGATGGTTGATCTTAGATGCCCTATTCCAAAAGGCTTGGCAATATTAGGTGAAGAATAATCGATAATAACAGTTTTTCCCTTACCAATGGCAGGTATATCGTTGTGTATCAAACTATCAACTAGTACCTCTTTTTTTAACCAGAAATTAATAAATCTACCCCTCGCTTCAGCCTTGACAGGAAGGTCCAATCTATTGAATTTCTCAACTAGTTCATCAATATTCAGGTTTTTGTTTAGAAGGGCAATATTTGTGGAATAATCGCCAAAAGCTTCATTTTCAGGAAACTCCAAATTAATCTCCTTAACTCCGGTTATGACATCCTCCGCGGACTTAAGTCCGCGGTTTCCGCGTCCAAACGAGGATGACATATCAGCGTTCAATTCATCTCCGCGATCAAATCGCGGAGTGTTCTTGAATGCTGTTATTGCCTGTAGGGCCTTAATTATTTGTTCTTTTGTACTTGACATATTTCTTCAAAAATGATACATTTTCACTATCACGATAAGAGGCTACCCTTAAGCCGTGTGTTTAAGGATTATGCCTCTTTTTTTGCGCCAATACATTCCTCTGTAAATTTAAGAAATCTAATAGTTTACCAAATCTTCTTAAAAGAGCCGAGTATTTATACTTATTTGGGATCACAACTTTTAACAGCTTACCTTTTTTAAGAAGGTATTCAACCAAACAATGAAAATCTCCGTCCCCCGATACAATCACTGCTTTATCATAATTTGGAAACTCAATCATAGAGTGAAGCACTAATTCTGCGTCAACATTACCCTTAACCTCTCCCCCTTGTTGCAATACTGGCTTAAAAATGAGTTTATATCCAGTTCTCTTGAGAAAGGTATACAGCTCATGGTTTTCCTTAATATAACCGATAAATAAAAATGCCTTTGAAACTTTATATCTATCTTTTAAATAGACACGAAACCTTTTAAAATCCAGCTTCCAGCCCTGATCACGAATCCCTAAATTTAAATTCTGTGAGTCAATAAAAGCATAATTTTCTTTTTTAATCATAATTTATTCTACTACACTATTACTTTTTGAAAACATAGATCTAAAATCAGTTTGTAGTGTCAAGCGAGTTAAATCAACAGACTGAAAAACTAAAGAAAAGAATACAAGGGTCTAAAGAACCATGGTGTATTCCCATACCTTGTAACTTATGGAATCGCGTAGTTGGAGAACTCAAAACCAAAACAAATAATTTGAGGCTGAAAGATGAAACAATTATCCTCATGGATCAATCCAAAAGTTGATCCCATCACTTTCAACCTCTATATCCCCAATTTCATCCGTTCTTAGTGTTTTTATGCCTTTTTCTTTTAAAAGATTTAATACTTCTTCAGCCGGGTGGCCATAGTTATTCTTACCTACCGAAATAATTGCCAACTTAGGCATGAAGTTGTCTAAGATAAATGCATCGGTGCCGGTCTTACTTCCGTGATGAGATAGCTTGATATACTTGAGAGGTATATTTACTGAAACCTTATTTAAGATTTCTTTTGGAGCGTCCCCCGGTAAAATAGCTTCAAAACTGCCGTATTTTAAGTCAATTACCAGTGAATTATCATTTGATTCTGCTTCTTTCCTTGCCTCTTCCGGAAATACTATATCTAAATATATCTTTCCCACCCTGACACCTGTACCCCTT
>JAPLZT010000044.1 GCA_026394855.1 Candidatus Woesebacteria bacterium | reverse complement strand
GTTTCTCGTTTATCGCTGGTTCGGTTGTTTTATTTTTACCCAAAAAGATTGTGAATTGGTTTATTGGTTTATTGGCAATTGGTTTATTGATTCTTAATTTCAATTATTTTCTTCCGGATGGAGGGAAAATGGGACCATTGACAGACAAAGAAAAGTTTGCAGGGGCTGCTTGGGATTTACAAAGAACAGCAGGAATTTTTGACTATCTTCCTAAAGGAGCAGTAACTGCTCCGAAAGAACCAATGAGAGCTCTTTCTGAAGTTATGAGAGGTGAAGTAAGCACGGATGACCTTAAGACGAGAACAAACAAAGCGTCTTTCTCGGTTGATGTGGTTTCTAATGGAGCAACCTTAAGATTGGGTATATTTAAGTTTCCAAACTGGAAAGCATATGTTGATGGCAAAGAAATTGAAACATATATACCTAAAGAAGAGATGTGGGGAAGAATGTATATAGATGTTCCAAAAGGAGAACATGAAATTGTCATAAAACTTCTAAACACTCCTCTAAGAAATGTCAGCAATATAATATCTTTAACTGTCTGGTTGGGGTTATTGGGATATCTCGTGCTACAATTTAAGCGTGGAAGGCGAAATCGTGAAGTTTAGACGGCTTGAACTTTGAAATCGACTTTTTGAGGATCAAATGCGGGTATATTCTTAGTTGCTTCCAAAACCTCTATTCCTAAAATCTTTCCGTTTTTATCTTTGTCCACCAAAACAGTATCCGATATTTTGACAGAATCAGAATATTTCCCTTTTGCTAGAGAGATATATAAAGCGTTCACTTTTTTGTCATATCTTACTTTCATAGATTCTCCTATCTAAATAGTACGCCGATACGACTATTATACACCCTCCTTCGATTCTGATTACGGCTTCCAGCATCTTTGGCCCGAAATTCCTGCGGACAAGGATCCTTTCTCGGTAGGTTTCGTCCTTGTTTTGTGGGTTTTGAATGGTCGCGTATACCTCAAGTTTTGATATTTTTCGTTCCCTGATTCTGATCAAAGCATGTTCTGAGAAGACGATTTTCATCACTTTATTTTAGCAGTTAATGAAGTAATGGTACAATTTAAGCGTGGAAGGTGAACATTTGGACCCAACCGATGAAATCGAGCTTGATGTTGTTAAAAAGAGAGCTGTTAAAGGCGTTGCTGTTTTAACCGGAAGGACTCTTGTTCTTAACCTTATTTCATTTGTCTCCCAGGGACTTCTTTGGGCCTTTCTTAATCCCAGTCAGTTCGGAGTTTTTTTGATAGTTTCCGCTACAGTTAATTTTCTTTCATATTTTGCCGATATTGGGTTAGGAGCTGCCTTAATTCAAAAGAAAGAAAAGCCTGAGGAAGAAGATTATAGAACCGTGTTTACTGTTCAGGAAATTTTAGTTTCTATTATCTTTGTAGTCATTCTTCTTTTGGGGCCGGTACTTGCCAGAACCCATTCACTAACTCATGAAGGCCTAATACTTTTATATGCTTTAGGCGGATCTTTTTTCTTAGCTTCCTTAAAGAATATTCCCTCAATAATGCTTGAAAGAAAATTGGAATTTGGAAAGTTTATCATTCCCCAAGTTTTGGAAAATATGGTTTATAGTGTAGCTGTAGTATTTTTTGCATGGAAGGGATTTGGAATAACAAGTTTTACCTACGCAGTTTTAATAAGAGGAGTTGTCGGGCTTGTTGCAATTTATATTCTTAACCCATGGAAGCCGGGAATTGCATTTTCTTTAAGGTCTTTCAGGAATCTGATTCGATTTGGAATTCCATATCAACTTAATAACTTTTTAGCAACTCTAAAAGATGATGGAATGACAATTTTCTTGGGAGGGGTTTTGGGGACAGCGGGAGTTGGGATATTGGGGACAGCACAAAAACTGGCGCAATATCCGTTAAGGTTTTTTATGGATAATGTCACTAAAGTAACATTTCCCGCATTTTCCCGTATGCAGGATGATAAAGCCGAACTGGAAAAGAGTCTTACAAGATCGATCTTTTTTATCTGTGCTTTAGTTTTTCCAAGTTTGGTTGGACTTGCAATTGTCTTTCCGATACTAATTACTGTTATCCCAAAATATGCTAAATGGTCGCCGGCATATATTCCTTTAATTTTTCTTTCGGTTAACTCATTATGGGCGGCAGCTTCCACTCAGTTAACCAACTTTCTTAACTCGGTGGGGAAAATTAAAACCACATTTAAATTAATGATTATGTGGACAGCCCTTACCTGGGCTCTAGTTCCTATTCTTTCAATAAAATTTGGAATTAATGGAGCCGCTTTTTCCTATCTTCTTATCGGATCAAGTTCCGCGGTTGTATTCTACATAGTTAAAAAATATTTGAATTGGTCTATTTATCATTCGGTTATAGTTCCTCTTTTATCATCTTTAGTTATGGGGGTAGTTCTTTTTATTCTTAAAGGTATTCTTCCGGTTGGTAATGTTAAAACTTTGATAATTATGATTTTATCAGGAGGATTAACTTACCTGGGATTTCTTTATCTGGTTCTGGGCAACAGCTTAATTAACGATGTTAAAAAAATCTATTTTAGTATTTTTAAAAAGTAATTTAAGTTTAATTGTTTTACTTATTTTTGGGGTTATCTCCTGGTCTTTAACTATGGTTAAAAGCGGTCTTTGTTGGAATGCGCAGTGCGCCTCTGGCGTAGGTTTTTGGGGAGCAAACGGACACGATGGAATTTGGCATTTGGCTTTAATTAACAATCTTTCTAAAGGAATATTTGATATGCCGGTTTTTGCCGGATACACCCTGCAAAACTATCACATTGGATTTGATCTGTTAGTTGCCATGCTACATAGATTAACAGGGATTAGTATTAATACTCTGTATTTTCAAATTCTTCCTCCGATATTTACATTGCTTATTGGTTTATTTGTTTATTGGTTTATCGAAAATTGGCGAAAGTCTAAAAAAGAAGCCGTGTGGGCAGTTTTTTTTACTTATTTTGCCGGATCTTTCGGTTGGGTTTTAGGCAAAGGGGAATCCGCTTTTTGGTCTCAACAGGCGATAACGTCTTTGATTAATCCTCCGTTTGCCCTTTCTCTTATTTTTATACTTCTAGGTCTTATTTTTCTTTTGAAGTTCCTCAAAAACCATTCTACATACTACTTTCTACTTTCTACTGTTTTCTTTGGACTCTTGATTGAAATAAAAGTCTATGCAGGGCTTTTGGTATTGGGAGCGTTGTTTGTATCTGCGGTTCATGAACTGATCACGGTTCACCCTGCCTTGCCGGCAGGCAGACGTTTACGGATCACTTTTGTTTTTTTGGGATCACTCACAATTTCTCTAATTCTATTTTTCTCTTTAACCAGAATTTCTGGATCGTCCCTTGTTTGGCAGCCGTTTTGGTTTTTGGAAACCATGATGGGGATTTCAGATAGATTGGGTTGGACCAGATTCTATTCTGCCATGATGACGTATAAATCGGGAGGAATTCTACTTAAAGGAACACTTGCCTATTTAGTTGCTTTTGTAATCTTTGTTGTTGGAAATTTCGGAACTAGAATTTTGGCTTTCAAGAATATAAATCTTAAAAAATTAAGTTCAATCGATTTATTTATTTGGTCTATTATTACTGGGGGTATTTTAATTCCAACATTCTTTCTTCAGAAAGGAACTCCATGGAACACAATTCAATTTTTCTATTACTCGTTATTCTTTTCAGGGATTCTTGCTGGTATTGTTTTATCGCGTACTACATACTATATACTACTTGCTACAGTTCTATTGACAATTCCAACCACAATTATTACCTTAAAAGATGTTTATTTGCCTCAAAGACCTCCCGCGATTCTTCCAAAGGAGGAGTTAAGTGCCTTAGAGTTTTTAAGAAATCAGCCGGATGGAGTGGTTCTTACCTACCCTTTTGATAGAATAAAAGCAAAAGAGGCGGAAGCCAGTCCTCCAAGACCTTTATATTTATACGAATCAACGGCCTATGTATCTGCCTTTTCGGGAAAGAGTACTTTTTTGGAAGACGAAGTTAATCTAAATATTACCGGTTATGATTGGCCAACCCGCCGGGTTGACATTGAAAATTGGTACAAAGAACCAAATGAAGTAAAAGCAAGGAAATTTCTAAAGAAAAATAGTATTAAATATATCTATTGGGTTAAACCTCAAAGAGCTTATCTGGGAGAAGGACAGTTGGGATTAATTAGATTATTTGAAAATTTGAAGGTAGATATTTGGATGGTTGGAGACTAACTGCTACAATTTAAGGCGTGGGAAAGATATCGGTTGTAATAAATACTTTCAATAACGAAGATAATGTCTCCATGGCTATTTTATCCGTTAAGAATTTGGCTGATGAAATAGTTGTTTGCGATATGGAGTCTTCGGATAACACCTCTGATATTGCAAAGAAATTAGGGGCTAAAGTATATTCTCACAAAAAAGAAAAGTACGTTGAACTTGTCAGGAATTTTATGGTCTCTAAGGCAACTTGCGATTGGATTTTAATACTGGATCCTGATGAAGAAATCCCTTCCAAACTTTCTTTCAAACTAAAAGAAATTATTAAAAACTCCCAAGCTGATTATTTTAGGATTCCCAGGAAAAATATTATCTTTGGAAAATGGATGAAACACTCCCGTTGGTGGCCCGATTATAATATTAGATTCTTTAAGAAAGGATTTGTCTCATGGAACGAGATCATTCACTCAGTACCTATGACTCAAGGAAAAGGAATTGACCTCCCCGATAAAGAGGAAATTGCTTTGATCCATCATCATTACGATTCAGTAAGCGGCTATCTTGAGAAGATGCTAAGGTATACCGATGCCCAAAGAGACGGCCTTCTTAAAGCAGGCTACGTTTTTTCCTGGAAAGATTTAATTAAAAAGCCCACTAATGAATTTTTAAGCAGGTATTTTGATGGAGAAGGATATAAAGATGGTATTCATGGACTTGCTCTTTCTCTACTCCAGGCTTTTTCGGAACTTACTTTATATCTTAAAGTTTGGGAAAAGCAGGGGTTTGATGAAAAAAACTTAGAAAAGTCTGAAATAAAAACAGAGATAAATAAGGTGGTTTCAGATTTAAAGTGGTGGCTTAGAAAAAAGCTTTCATGGTTAAAGTTTCTCTCATAATTCTTTCTTGGAACGCCGGAAAAATGACTCAGGAAGAGCTTCAAAACGTAGCTTTGCTGGATACAAACGGATTAGATGCGGAATGTGTTGTTGTGGATAACGGTTCAACCGACGATACGCAGGATATGCTTTCAAACTACAAGCTTCCTAATATGGGTTATAAATTTATCGAAACTAACTTAAATTTAGGTTATGCGGGAGGAAACAATGTTGGACTTAAATATGCGTTTAACGGAGGTTCTGATTACGCAATTCTTCTTAATAATGATGTTATTCTCCCTAAAGATATCTTAACTAAACTGGTAGGTATTGCCGAAAAAGATCAAAGAATCGGCCTTCTTGCTCCAAAAATGTATTTTGCTGAAGGGTATGAGTTTCATAAAGACAGGTATAAGAAGGAAGATTTGGGAAAGGTGATCTGGTATGCAGGGGGGTTTATTGATTGGGATAATGTTTATTTGAACCATAGGGGAGTAGATGAAGTAGATAGGGGGCAATATGATAAAAAAGAAGTTGTTGATGCCGCCAACGGCGCCTGCCTTCTTATTAAAAACAAGGTAATTAGAAATATTGGATTTTTGAGAGATAAATACTTTATGTATTGGGAAGATGCGGACTACTCCCTAAGGGCAAAAATAGCCGGGTGGAAGGTTGTTTATACTCCAAAAACTTGCCTTTGGCATAAGGTCTCGGCATCTTCAGGAATTGGTAGTAATTTAAATGACTATTTTTTAACCAGAAACAGACTGGATTTTGGTTTAAAATATGCTTCTCTAAAAATAAAAATGTTTTTAATTAAAGAAAGTTTACGATTTTTAATCGCAGGAAGGACTTGGCAGAAAATCGGAGTCAGAGATTATTATTTAGGAAGGTGGGGTAAAGGATCATGGGGGAAAAAGTAATATCGGCAATTGTTTTAGTGGGAGGGAATTATGATAAAACACTATTGGAAAAGTGTTTGGATTCTTTGTCTTGGACGGATGAAATAGTTAGGGTTGAGACAGATAGTGTTCCGGGAAGTTTTTCCGAGTGGAGAAATTACGGTGCCCAAAAAGCCACAGGAAATTGGCTTTTTTACGTTGATTCAGACGAGGAAGTAACCCCCGAACTAAGAGAAGAAATCCGAAGGGAAATTTTCGAAGGGAAATTTTTGGCTTATGCAATTCCCAGAAGTAATACTTTACTTGGTAAGCGAATGCGACACGGTGGTTGGTGGCCCGACTTTGTCGTAAGACTAATTAAAAAAGATGCGCTTATTAAGTGGCAAGGGCAGCTCCATGAACAACCGAAGGTAAAAGGTGAAATCGGGCATTTAAAAGAACCATTAAACCATATTAGCCATCGCAGTCTAACCGAAATGGTAGAAAAAACTAATAAGTGGTCTGAAATTGAAGCAGAGCTTCTTTTTAAGTCGGGTCATCCCAAAATGAACATTGCAAGATTTTTCTCAGCCGGTTTTAGAGAATTTTGGTATAGGGCAGTTATAAAGCTTGGATTTTTGGATGGAACTATCGGAGTAATTGAGGTATTCTATCAAACATATAGTAGATTAATAACCTACGCAAAATTATGGGAAAAGCAGCAATCTACAATCCATACTTAGATACTTTAGGGGGAGGAGAAAGGTATTCTCTTTCGTTCGCTAAGGCATTAGCGAATAACGGTTGGGTAGTTGATGTGGAATGGAAAGAGGTTGGAATAAAAGAAAAACTGGAAGAAAGGTTGGGATTGGATTTAACTAGTGTTAATTTCGTTCCCGATATTAAAAAAGGTTCCGGGTATGATCTTTGTTTTTGGGTGTCTGACGGAAGTATTCCCCTTCTTCATTCCAGAAAAAATTTTCTTCATTTCCAAGTCCCTTTCCACAATGTTGATGGAAGATCTTTATTTAATAGAATGAAGCTTATTAGGGTAAATAAAGTTATATGTAATTCCAAATTTACAAAGAATGTTATTGATAATGAGTATGGAGTTGATAGCATTGTAGTTTATCCTCCTATTGATATATCAAAAATAAAACCAAAAAGAAAAGAAAATTATATTTTATATGTTGGGAGATTTTCTAAACTTGTTCAATCAAAAAGGCAGGATATTTTAATCGAGGCATTTAAAAAGTTTTCTAAAAAAGTTACCGATTGGAAATTAATTTTAGTTGGGGGAAGTGATGTTGGAGGAAGGGAGTTTGTAGGGCAGTTAAGAAGGAAAGCTCAAGGATATAACATAGAAATACTGGAAGGGGTAGATTTCAAAATCCTAGTTGATCTCTATGGTAAAGCAAAGTTTTTCTGGTCTGCAGCCGGCTTTGAAGTAAATGAAAAAAATCATCCGGAACAAGTTGAACATTTTGGAATAACGATAGTTGAGGGAATGGCGGCAGGGGTAGTTGCCTTAGTATTTAATGCCGGAGGGGCAAAAGAGATTATTAAAAATGAGAAAGACGGGTTTTTGTGGGACAAAGTTAGCGAACTAATTAAAAAGACAGAGGAACTGGTTAAAGACGGCGGCTTTTGCAGGGAGGTTTCCAGGAATGCAGTTGAAAAATCAAAATTATTCGGCAATGAAAAATTTAATCAGGAAATATTGGCCCTTCTTTAGTCTTGTTGTTATAGTAAGTTTTTTCTTTTGGAAATTTTTTCTTAAAGGCTTAATCCCATTTCCCGGAGATTTTGTAGTTGGAATATATTATCCCTGGCTTGATTATAAATGGGGATATGCGACCGGAGTGCCTGTTAAAAATCCAATTACTGCTGACGTTCCTTCTTTTATCTATCCGATGCAGACTTTTGCTTTTGATCTTGTCAAAGAGGGAAATTGGCCTTTATGGAATCCGAGAATTTTGGCCGGAATTCCGCTTCTGGCAAACTTTCAATCCGCGCCATTATCTCCCACCTTTTTTCTTTATTTTCTTTTTGATAAGTCTACTGCCTGGAGTTTTCAAATTATTTTAGCTCATCTTCTGGCCGCATTTTTTACCTACCTTCTTTTACGACACTGGAGAGTCTCAAAATGGGGAAGTATTTTAGGAGGGGCCATCTTTGCTTTTTCCGGATATAACCTAATCTGGTCTCAATGGAACGGACACGTATTAACTGCAGCTTTTATCCCGTTAATTCTTTTACTTGAAGATAAGTGGTTAAGGGAAAAAAGTTATATATCCGGAATTGGTATCGCTATTATCTTTTGTTTTCAAATATTTTCCGGTTATCCGCAAACAATTATTTATACAGGTATAGCAGTTGGCCTTTACTTCTTGGTAAGAATTTGGGGAGAAAAAGACTTTATGCGTAAAACAATTTTCTTAATTATTTTTTTTGTTTTAGGTTTAGGACTAGCGGCTCCTCAACTTTTGCCCGGAAAAGAACTTTTTTCTCTTTCTCAGTGGCAGCTGGAACCTTACCCGTATGAGTGGGCCTTCTTACCATGGAAAAAAACTATTACGTTTATTGCACCGGATTTTTTTTTTTTGGCAATCACGCTACTTATAACTATTGGGGACCACAGGATTATACATCTAATACCGGTTTTGTTGGTGTGGTTGCCTTAACACTTTCGTTAATTTCGCTTAGATTACTAAGTAGAAAAAGGAAAGAGGTATTGTTTTTGGTTTTACTTTTGGTTTTGAGTTTGATAATTTCCTATCCAACGCCGGTTTCTGTTTTTCTTTGGAAACATAATCTTTTGGGAATGGGATCATCATCATCCCATCGGGCATTAGTTCTTTTTAATCTAGCTGCCGCTCTTTTAGCCGGATTCGGATACGACCTGATAAAATTGAAAATAAAACTAGGGTCAAAATTAATTTGTATATTTATACCGTTTTTAATTCTCTTGGGATTTTTCCTATATGCTTATAAAATTCATTCAATTGTTGGACTTCGCAATTTAGTTTTACCGGCAGCGGTTTTAATATTCTCATCTTTTATTCTTTTACTAAAACCGAAATTTAGATTGGTGTTTATCTTACTATCCATTATTGAGCTATTTTATTTCGGTTGGAAATTTATACCCTTCTCTTCACGGGATCTGGTTTTTCCTAAGACTCCGGTTCTGGAATTTCTTGCCGGTCAGCCAAAGCCTTTTAGAATAATCGGAAGTAGCGTCATTCCCGTTAATTTGACTATGCCATACGGATTTGAATCCCTCGAAGGCTACGAAACTATGAGACCAGCCTTAATATCTCAGTTAATTGCTTCAATAAATAGCGGAAGCGGTTCTGCCACCCCCGCGGGAAGATATGGCATCATTGATAATGTAACCTCGCCTCTTTTGGATTTAGTCAACACAAAATACTACCTTTCTCTTAAAAAGGATTTAGAAAAATATGATTCAAAGCGTTTTAAGATTGCTTTTGAAGATAAATCTGTAGTTGTCCTTGAAAATTTGACGGCTTTGCCCAGAAATTTTGTAGTGAATAAGTGGGAGATTGAAAAAGATAATAAAAAGATTTTAGAAAAATTACTTGATCCGAAATTTCCATTTAGTGAGAAAATAATTTTGGAAGAAGATCCGGGAGATGTTGAAAAGATGTATTTTATCTCCGATGCATATTATCCCGGCTGGAAGGCGTATGCTGACGGAAAGGAAGTTAAAATATATCGGGCTAATTACGCTTTTCGGGCAGTTTCGGTTCCCTCCTCTGATACTGAAGTTATCTTTAAATACGAGTCAAAATCTTTCTTTAACGGGTTAAAAATTAGTGCTGTTTTATCCATTGTCACGATTTTGGGAATGCTATACTTTAGCCTGAAGATACGAAAGTGAAAAAGATATTCTATATATTTTTTCTAATTTTGGTTTTTGGGTTTGTGGTTAGAGTTATTAATATTAATAACCATGGCCTTGTTTTTGGATATGACGAGGTAGAGGATCTTATTCATGTCAGGCGAATAGCGCAAAATAATGACCTTGTGGTTATCGGCAAAGCCATTTACGGCAATCCTGATATCCGGCATGGTGTTTTATCTTACTATCTGATGGTGCCTGGATTTTTGTTGTCTCACCAAAACCCCGTGGGAGTTGCACTTTGGAACGGTTTATTCAGCCTATTTACTGGTGTAGTTTTATTTTTTATATCCCGGTCGATTTTTAAAAACTTTCGTCTGTCGCTAATTGTATTTTTGTTGTATATTTTTTCTTTTCTTGTCATCGAGTATTCTGCCTGGGTGTCTCATCCAACTTTTGCTCCTTTTTTTGTTTCGCTTTTTTTTCTTGGACTTTGGAAAATATTCGAAGGTAAAAGTTGGGGTTATGTTTTGAGCCTTGCGTCATTAGGTTTTGCCATCCAGTCTAATTTGCTTTTTATTTACTTAATTCCTGTTTTTCTAATTTTCTTATTGATATATAAGCCCGGATTACCCAACTTAAAAACGATAATTTTTTCCGGAATTGTCTTTATTGTCTCTTTGTCAACGATCATTTATACGGAAATAAAATTTAATTTTTCCGGAGTAAAAACAATTCTAAATTTTTCCGGTAGTTTTGATGAAGGAAAAATACCATTTTATGAAAAATTGAAGATGTTTAGTCTAAAAATTTTTGAATTACTTTCGTATAATGTCATCCCGCAGAAGAATTATTTCGGCATAGCTATCGGAATTTCGATTGTCTTGGTTCTATTGTTTTACTTTCTAAAATCTAAGCAGGATGACAGAAAAAGAATATTTTTTTTACTTTTCTTTCTTTTTTCGCCATCAGTTACTCTTTTTTTGGGCTATCATGACAAACCATGGACTTTCCTTGGCATTTTACCCGCATTAAGCTTGTTGACTGCATTTGCGATAGATAAACTTAAATATAAGTTGTTGATTATTCCAATTGTTGCTTTAATTCTTTTTTTAAATATTAAGACGGTTTCTATAAAAGAGAAAAAAAGCAATCTTTTTACAACCATGCCTCAGTCTTCCTTTTTATCTTCACAGTTGAATGTAATAGATTATACTTATAACGCATCCTCCGGAAAGAGTTTTTCTATAGATGCGGTTACCTATCCTTTATATGTAAATACTTACTGGTCATATCATTATCCTTGGTACGGTTTGAAAAAGTACGGTTATTTGCCTACTTGGTCTGGAAGTAACCAGCTGTATCCGCATAACTCCTTAAAGGAGGCAAGTGGTAAAGAAGAGTTTCTTTATTTAATTATTGATAATACTCCCGACATACCTTCATGGGCCAAATCAGAGGCAATAAGAACATCAAATCTAAAAAGCAGACTTTTGGAAGAAAAAGAACTAGGCGGATTTATCGTTCAAAAAAGAAAATTGTTTTTAAAATGATATACTTTAGCCTAAGGTAATGAAAAAAACTACTCTATTTCTTGTTTTTGTTATTTTTCTTTTCGCCTATTTTTTAAGAGTTTTGTTTTTATCTAAAAACTCTTTAACATTTGGCTATGATCAGGCAAGAGATGCATACGTCTCTCAACAGATTTTAAAAGGAGATATTAAGATTCAGGGTCCCCCTGCTTCAACTCCGGGACTTTATCATGGAGTTTTGTACTACTATGTTTTGGCTTCCGGGTATCTCTTAGGTCACGGAAGCCCGATAGTTGCAACTTATTGGATAGCTTTTTTGAGTTCACTC
>JAPLZT010000131.1 GCA_026394855.1 Candidatus Woesebacteria bacterium | reverse complement strand
GGCCAAATTATCATGATTAATGAAAATCTAAAATTAAAAGACTATTTTTATTGTTCGGATCTTGCCTTGGTAACAACCCTTTCCCTTTTTTATCCCATCAAGTCGGTTGACAGATCACAACCTAAAAGAATATTTTTCCTTTTCAAAAACAGTAAAGGCCTAGACGAACTCATTAAATCTTTCTGGAATGGAATCCTGAGAATTGAGCCACAAAAATATTTTAACCAACTAAAAAATATAAAAACACGGATCTATTCCGGCGAATAGAAAGGAGGTTATATGAAATTTAACAAAAATAAATACTACACAATGAAACTGAATGAAGTTGAATGCAGGATTATAAAAAGATCGTTGGAATTTTCAATTGAAAATTCAGAAGAAATTGGTTTATGCGAAGACTGTGAAAAAAGATCGTTCGATTTGCTTGATAGATTCACAAAAATGGTAGAGGGGCAAAAGTAATTTTTGACTTTCGTTTCTGGAGATACCCATCTCCAGAGATGAGATCCATGAAAAATCGACAAATCGACAATAAAACAACAAAACAAGTACGTATTGATAGTGGATACCACAAATTACTAAAGATTGAGGCCTCAAGGGCCGGAAAAACGATTAAGGAGTATCTAGAAGAGTGTTTGACAGAGTATCTATCTCTCGAAAAACAATAAATATGTTATCTAAAGAAGCAACTAAAAAAAATATACCAATCTTTGATAAAGAGATGGAGGAAAATATTCAAATTGACGCTCTTTGCAGGTTAATTATCAGAAGTTATATGCGTGAAAAGAGAAAGACACTAGACAAACACCCTGAGGAAAGATGTATAACTAACTTATATGGAAACTAAAAAGGCAATCCTATATTTAAGATTTTCGGACACCAAGCAAATTGGTAACACTTCAATCGAAAGTCAGGAAAGTATCTGCAGGAACTATTGCATAACCGAGGGTTTTGATGTTGTTGAGATTATCAAGAATGAAGCGGTGTCAGCAAGTCAAACAAATGTTAAAAGAGTGGCGGAACTTCTTGAATTTTGTAAGGAGAGAAAGGGAAAGTTTGACGTTCTTGTGGTTTTTAAGTTAGACCGATTTGCCCGATCATCAGAACAACATCATTGGTTAAGAGGACAACTCCTAAGAATGGGAATAATACTTCGAAGTTCAACCGAAAGGATTGATGAGTCACCAAGCGGAAAACTTGTGGAAGGCGTACTTGCTAGTGTCAATGAATATGACAATGAAGTCAAGAGAGAAAGGGTTAAACTCGCCATGTGGTCTAGGGTAAACCAAGGACTATGGCCATGGGAACCGCCTGTGGGCTATATGCCTCACAAGATTGACGGAGTTAAACTTGCTCCTCGTGTAATAGATGAAACTTGTTCGAACAGAATCAAGCAAATATTTGAACTACACTCAACCGGTTCCTGGACGATGAAGGAGCTAGCAAGAGAGTTTAGAAGAAAGGAAGTTAAAAATTACAAAGGCAGGTTAATACAACTTCCCATGCAAACAATTCACAAAATACTTACTAATTATTTCTATTGTGGATTTCTGAAAGATCAGGAAGGTAAGTTAATCAAAGGACAGCATGAACCTTTGATAGAGGCTTCTCTTTTTCAAAGATGTCAGGAAGTAATACTGGAACACTCAAGCAATAATACAGGGAAACGCAAACGCTTTAATCCGACCTTCCCATTAAGAAACCATGTTTATTGTTATTTATGCCATCAGCCCTTCAAAGCCTGCATGTCTAGATCACAAAATGGAGTAAGACATGGTTATTTTTACTGCCGAAATAAAAACTGTTCGGCTTACTCCAAAATGGTCAAGAAAGCAGACATGGAAAATATATACATGGATTATCTTAAACAGGTTAAACCAACTCCCCGAATTATGGACACGTTTAGAAAAAGGTTTTTACTTTGCTATAAAGAAATGGAGAATGGATTAAAAACCGAATATTCAAAAAAGATGGAAGATATACAGCAAATGGAAAAAGACATGGACTACTTCATTACAAGAGGAAAGAGCGGAGTTTTACCTGATCATATCGTTCAAGAAAAGGTAAGAGAGTTGGATAAGGAAATAAACCTAGCAAAGTTATCATTAACCGAAAACCATGAAAAGGAAATGGATGTTAACGCCATTTTATCCTATGCGGAAACATTCTTGGACAAGTTATCTTTATATTGGTTTGATATTCCGCCCGAAGAGAAAGTCATACTCCAAAGTTCGATATTCCCCGCCGGAGTGAATTACTCGGATGGAGTCTTGTCGAACTCGAAATTAGGCCCTATTTACGAACAAATCTATTCTTTTGCCTCTCTCAATACTTCAGATGTGACCCAGGGTGGAATCGAACCACCAGTCTACTCTTTAGAAGAGAGCCGCTTTATCCGTTAAGCTACTGGGTCTGATTGGCTACTTAAGCCTTAGGCTATATTGTATCAAAGTCGTTCTTGACAGACAAGAAAAATTGAAGGATAGTTTATGCGAGTTAAATATGGCCACAAACGGAAAAGATCTACCTAAAAAAATTGCAGTTTTATATAGTGATGTAAAAAGAAGCTATTTTCCTACAGAATCGCAATATATTACAGAAAAAGATGCCGAAGAGGATGCTAAAATAATTTCAAAGTATATTCAAAGCCTAGGAATTAAAACACACCTTCTTTCAGGGGATAGTAATTTACCTCTTCATCTTAAAAAAATAAAACCGGATATAGCCATTAACTTAGTTGACTCCTTTAAGGGATTTGAAAATCTTTCTTCTTCAATTCCGGGTGTTTTGGAAATATTGGAAATTCCATACACAGGAGCTGATATTTTGGGAATGTCTCTGGATACCAACAAATTCGTAATTAAAAAGCTTCTTGAGCAAAACGGAGTACCGGTTCCCAGATTTCAATTATTTGCAACCCCCAACGATCCGATTGACCCGACATTAAGATTTCCCTTAATTTCTAAATTAAATGAAATACACGGAGCTGTAGAAATTACAAAAGACGCCGTTTCCGAACACGATAAACATTTAAGGGAAAGGTTAAAATTTTTGATTACTACATATAAACAACCTGTGCTAGTGGAAGAATTTATTGTTGGACGAGAGGTTACCGCAATACTTTTAGAAGGATTAAACAAAAAAGTATATTTAGCCGAAAAGGTATTTAACAAAAAACCTGAAAATAACAAATATCTTTTTTCTACGTTTGAAGATCAGTGGTTAAAAAAGGGATATGAATCATTCCACTATGTTAAATTTAATGATCCAATCTTAAGAGAATACGTCAAAAAAGCTTTTGATATTACAAGAATGTACGACTATGGAAAATTTGATATAAGAATTGATCAATCGGGAAGATACTTTTTTATAGACTCAAATACAAATCCGGCATTTGGACCAAAAGAATGTGAGGTTGCAATATCAGTAATTTTAGATCTTTACGGAATATCCTTCCAAGAAATCTTAAAAAGATTAATGCTTAATACGGTTAGAGATGCACAAGGAAAAGAAAGACTACCACCGGCAGGTGAAAACTCTTGAGAGCGGGTAGCGGGAATCGAACCCGCATCATCTGATTGGCAACCAGATGCTCTACCACTAAGCTATACCCGCGAATTATATAAGCGGGAATAAGGTATCCTTATACCCGCACCTGTGCCGAGGACAGGAATCGAACCTATATAGCGTGTTCTTCAGACACGTGCCTTGACCACCTTGGCTACCTCGGCATAATTAGTATTTTCAAATCGATAATGTCTTTGATTTGCTGGTCTTATTATTTTGTAAAATCTTTTTACTTCTAAAATTCTTCCTAATTCTACATTAGCAAATTTCGAGTAAGGGTGAAACCCTAAATACTCTAATGCTTTCTTAATATCTTTTAATAAAGTAAAGTCGTGTGAGCAATAATTAACGATTTTATATTTTCCACCGGTTACATATATAGAACCGTCTGTATCGAATAGTCCTCTAAGACATGCCTTCAAAAACAACTTACTTGTCCATATCCACTCGGGTATTGTTGATTGGTTC
>JAPLZT010000142.1 GCA_026394855.1 Candidatus Woesebacteria bacterium | reverse complement strand
TGACAATTTTGTAATTTTATGGTAGTATGATAATTAAACGATAGTCTTTGATCTTAAATAATTGAATAAAGGAGGAAAGGGGAGATGGCTAAGAAGACACTTAAGGACAGAGTTGATGATTTAACGTCGGAATTAAAAAGTGCTAAAGAACGGGCCGAGGAAGATGTCGATGAACTAATATCCAAAATAGAACTTCTTAGAGAACAAGCGGCGAAACAAAGTTCGGAGCTAATCGGAAGTATTGAAGAAACTGCGGAGGATATGGCTAGTAGCGTTCGGGAAAAGATTGAAGAGTTGAAAGAAGAAATTGCTGAACGGAGACGAGAACTTGAGAAAGAGAGAGAAAATAAGAAGGCGTTTGGGAAAAGTATACGGTTTTATGCGGAAGGAATTTCGGCATTTAAGGAGAAGAATTTTTCTAGAGCGCTTGAGTATTTTACTGTTGCTCGTAGCGCAGCAGAAGGAGTTACTTCTCCGGTTTTTAAAGAAAACGGCCTTACCGCGGCGTTTAACGCAAGTTTTCTTTTAGCCAAATGCTTTGAGAGACTCAACAGAAGTATGGAAGCCTTAGATGTTTATTATCAACTTCACGTTGGCACTAGCGAAGATTCCGATTACCAAAAACTGTTTGTGGTAAAAACTTTGGATTCCATGCTCAACGCATGCGCTAAGAAAATTTGGGACAGCTGGCCCGAAGAAAGAAAAGAAAAAATTAGGCAAGCTACTAATCTTTCCATAGAGCTAGAATCCGGTGCAATTCCCAATTGTTTTTCTCCAGATTGGCGCGTTGTCTACATTTTATCACTTTTTGTTCCTGAGTTTAAGGACTTTTGTGAACGGTTTAATGAGATTAACCGGATGCACGATGAGCGAAAAGCGTTTTTGGATGAAAATAAGCAGAAGATTGCTGAAGTGGTAATAAAAATAAGGGCGCTATCGCAGCAGAAAGAAGATTTAGAAAGGAGCAGGAAATTTGAAGAAAACGCGCAACCTTCTTTTAGGCCAAAAGATTTTAGCGGTGCTGGGATGGGATGGTTAGTTGGGTTTTTGATGTGGTGGTTAGGCGGCGCAGTTTGGGTGGCAACTATGTCTGTCGGACCAACGCTTTTATTTCTGCTGGCTATCTGCATTTTTGTTGGGATTATTGCAGCTTCTGTCTCTAAGGCCAAAAAGTTTAGGCGAGCGCTTGACGAATTTTTGAGGCAAAAGCAGCAAAAGGTTTCAGAAAAGATAGAATTAATTTCTCAAGTGGAGCCGGAAATTAATAATTGGCGAGAACGCAAATCGCAACTTGAGAAATGGCACGAAGATAATCGTATTTTGGTCGTAGGAGGTAAAAAACAATGACTGGAAAGGTAATTATAGTGGGAGATAATCAGCCGAAAGACATAACCAAGAGTTTAGATTTTAGAGTTTTATCTTTTTGTATGAATAATTTAGGAAACAGTTACTATGTGACCAAAAAGTCTAACAAAGAAGAAGTAGATTGGTCCCAGGCATGTCAGTGGGAAGGTTCTGATGATGATTTACCATTTGCTATTCGTAGTCGAGATACTCGGGAAGAGATTATGGTTATACTTCGGTATGACTCGGACTGGCATCCTGAGTATGTCACTATATATGGGCAGAG
>JAPLZT010000040.1 GCA_026394855.1 Candidatus Woesebacteria bacterium | reverse complement strand
ATGCGGGCAGCCAAAATAGCGGCGGTGACTTGACTATTTTTGAATATCCGACACCAGCAGTCGGCCAATATACAATCGATGTCACAGGACCCGAAGGACCATACACCATCAAGTCTTATACTTATGATCAGGAAGGAAATCTAACAGATAATGGTCCAACAACTACCACCACATCTTCCTTCAACCTGTATCTCAATTACGATTCCGATTCGTCAACCCCGCCAATTGAGACGACCGCGGTAATTTCCGAAGAGTCAAGCACTACTCCTTCAACTTCAACAGCGCTTATTAGTTGGACAACCGATAAATTAACCTCAAGCAGGGTTGTTTACGATACAATTTCTCATTCTCAACTTGGTTCTCCAGCTAATTATAACTATCTATATTCTTCGGAAACTTTTGATATTATCTCCAAGGTTTTATCTCACCGGGTTTTATTAACAGGGCTTTCATCAGGACAAATATATTATTACCGGGTAGTATCTTTCGGCTCTCCAACTGCCGTCAGCCCGGAAAAAACTTTCAAAACACTCTCCGAAGCCGGAGCACCGCCGCCGGCAGAAAGTAATATTGCTTTGGGGAACATCACAACAGGTTTTCCATTTTACAAAACATTTTTTGTTGCTAATGAATTTCCCGTAGAAGAAAAACCAACCGTTCAGCAAGTATCAAAGCAAACAGTATTGGGCGAGGAAGCCCCACCCACAAAAAGTTTTTTTATGAAAAATCTGGGCTGGTTTATTATTCTTTTTCTTTCCTCAGCAGGACTTTTCGGGTTGCAGTTAAGAAGACTATTGCGATTGAAAGCCAAAAAACGTACTTTAAAGGCGAAAGGTGGAAATCGGAACCGACGAACCAGGCATGTACGGCTACAAGGAAAAAAACAACATAGTTAATGAAGTGTAATTTCTTCCAATTTGCAGCAAATACTCCAATTATCAAAAACCAGAGAGCCAGTCTCCCAAACGTATAGAATAATTCAAGATTAGTCTTACAAAGAAGACAGGCTTGGGTATAAATATAGAAAGGATCGATTGTATGGAAAAGCTTGTAATTAAAAATAAGCAAAAAGAAGGGATGAATAATTGCCAGTAAATAAATAATTGGCCCTTGGACAGCATGAACTTTAGAAATCCAATTACCAAACTTGCTTGTTAATTTTTTCATATATGCTCCCAAGATAATTTGAATAAAAAGAAGGGTGAATATAAAGACTCCCGAAACTCTTTGAAGGAAATTTAGAGGGGAAACCGTTATAGTTTTTGAAATAGTGTATGGACCAAGAAAAACTAACCCCAACCAAATAATCCAAAAAATAATTATATATTTTTTCATCTATTTTTTTTAGTTTTCTTCAACAGTTTTTTAATCTCCAGATCAAAGTCAGAAATATAATCCTTATCTTGTTTTACTCTGTATTTTTCATATTCCTTAAGTGCTAATACTTCAGAAACCTCATGGCTAATTTTTCCAGCGTCGCCTAGTATTTGTCGTTCATTAAATTTCAGAAATGCGTCCAATCTTGATACCCAATCTTTCATATACATAATAATCCCACGCTCTGCCTGCATTTCTGCAAAATCCAAATACATTGTCACAATCCTATTTAAGTGGTCAAGTTCCTTTTCATTTAGATAGTTTTTAGCGATCAGCACATCTGACTCCCGGATTTTACCTTTAGGAGAATCTTTCCAAACAGTGAGCCCCATATACTGCTTGGTACTATCTACCCTTTCGCGTACTATCTCTGCTGCGGTTTTACCGGTGATGGCAAAATGAAGTTTATTTTGCACTGTTGCAAAAAATTGCCTGGTGATGTCGCTATCTGGGCCATAGTCTGCACTACACTGAGCATATATATCAGTGATCTTCTGATACATGCGTCTCTCGCTCGACCTTATATCCCGTATTCGGGCAAGCTGTTCCTCAAAATAGTCTTTTCCAAAAATGTTGTGAGGATTTTTAAGCCGTTCATCATCCATTGTAAAACCTTTGATGATATACTCTTTGAGTCTTTCTGTTGCCCAGATACGGAACCGTGTTGCTTGTGAGCTATTTACCCGATAACCAACTGAAAGAATCGCATCGAGGTTATAAAATTCAACCCCTCTTGTTATTTGTCTTTTCCCCTCAATTTGAACTTGTGCAATTTTTGCACTCGTTGCTTCCTTATCAAGTTCACCTTCAGCATAAATATTTTGTAAATGTTTTGTCACAACACTTCTGTCAACCCTAAAAAGATCACCAATTTTTGCCTGAGTCAGCCAAATATTTTCATCGCGTAAAAATATTTCAACTTTCACTTTACCGTTTGGGGTGGTGTAAAGTAAAAACTCCGTGAAATTGTTATTTGGAACAATTTGTTTACCTTTTTTCATAGTGGTCGCGGCAGGTTTCGAACCTGCGGCCTTTCGAATGTGAATCGAACGCTCTACCGCTGAGCTACGCGACCTTAAGAACTTAATTAATCATTTTATCATTCTCAGAGAGATATTTACATAATTGACTACGATAAGTATTAATGTATAAATAGATAATGTTTGGTCAAAAAACATGCACAACTTTAAAGATCTACTTCTCGGGCTCTCATATGACGATGTATTGTTAGTTCCCCAAATTTCTAATGTAGAAAGCAGGTCAGATGTAGATCTTTCCACCCAAATTACTCCAAGAGTAAAACTTAATATTCCTTTGATAAGCATCAATATGACAGATGTTACGGGAGTTGAAATGGCAGTTGCGCTAGGTAAGCTTGGAGGCATTGGATTTCTTCCCAGATTTGAAACCCCGGAAAAACAAGCCGAAATGGTCAAAGATGTAAAAAAACAAAATGTTTATGTTGGTGCTGCTGTCGGATGCAGAGAAGGATATCTTAAAAGAGCCGAAATGCTGGCAAATGCCGGTGCAGACATTCTTACATTAGATGTTGCTCACGGGGGAATGATTCAGGCAATTGAGGCAACCGGCGAACTTAAAAGAATGTTTGGTAGGAAATGCGACATCGTATCAGGTGTTATCGGAACATATGAAACAGCCTACGCCCTTTACAAAGCAGGGGCAGACTCTGTCAGAGTTGGAGTTGGGCCCGGAACAATATGCATTACAAGAATCCAGACAGGAGTTGGTGTTCCTCAAATTACAGCAGTTGCGGAAGCATATCGTGCAGCCAAACATTTTAATGACATCCTCCCCGCTCAAAAAAGCGGGGTTTCCCTCCAA
>JAPLZT010000077.1 GCA_026394855.1 Candidatus Woesebacteria bacterium | reverse complement strand
CCTCATTACACTTTTAATTTTTTGGTAAAGTATAGGTAATGATTTTTCTTCATTTTTTGCCGGAATAACAAATGATACTACTGGCTTTTCCATCGAGGATATATTATCATTTTAAAGATGAGAAAGAAAATTTGGCTTTGGGTTGTACCTTTATTGTTTCTTCTAATGGGAATTTTGACGCTGAAGGATTATGGGATTAATTGGGACGAACCCTATCACTTTATGCGTGGTCAAGCCTATCTGTACTTTTTTATGACAGGAAAGAAAGATTATTTATCCCTGCCCAAGTATCCCAGGTTAAGTAGCCAATGCCCCGATTGGGCAAAGGGCAACTGTAGTGTTTCTCCCGGCGGGGCGACGGATATATTAAGCTCCCCCCAAAAAGGCCCGATTTATGAGGACGCTGTTAATGCCTTGTTTCCGAAAGGTTTATTTAAGTTATGGAGAAGTAGTTATCAACATGACGTGTACGATTTTAACAGCATTATGGCCGTCGAAGGCGGTCATCCCCCATTAAATGATATTATGGCGGCATTTACCAATTACGTATTTTATCAGCGCCTGCATATTATGGGAGATATCGAGTCGCACCATCTTTTCGAGATATTATCAAGCTTTTTGATAGTTGCCGGCGTGGGCATAATTACGTATTTTAATTTTGGTTTATTCTCTGCGCTTGTGGCTTCTTTTTCACTTTCAATTTATCCGCTTTTTTTCTCCGAATCACACTTTAATATTAAAGATCCGCCTGATGCTGCATTTTTTGGATTAACCATAATCCTTTTTTACTTTGGTATTATTAAAAAAAACTGGAAATTTATATTTGCTTCATCCATCTTTGCTGGATTGGCTTTAGGAACCAAATTGAACATAGTTTTTGCTCCATTTGTTGTTGCCCCATGGCTAATGTATTTTTTAATAAGAGGATATATAAAATACAAAAAGATTTTACTTACTAAGAAAGTTTTTGTTGCCCTTATTTTTTTTATACCAATTGCACTAGGGCTAGTTTATGCTTTTTGGCCCTATTTATGGAAGGACCCGCTGGGGTCCGTAATGGAAGTACTAAGATATTATAAGCAAATTGGAATTGGAACCCCTGTAGAAATGACTTCGTATTTAGTTACAAGATGGAAATGGAATACTTATCCTTTAATTTGGATTATTTACACAACTCAAATACCGATTTTAGTATTATCCATATCAGGAATTTTATATTCAATATATTTAATTCTTTTTAAGAAAAAAGATTTCCCCCTTTTGGTATTGTTTTGGCTATTGGTTCCAATAATTAGAATTTCATGGCCCAATGCCGGAAGTTATGGAGGAGTCAGACATATAATGGAGTTTGTTCCTCCCTTGGCCATAACCGTAGGTATTGGGGCTGCGTTTATTTTAAAAGTAAAACGTTTGAAAATAATCTTAGGTACTCTAATTGTTACCTCTTTACTTTTTGCTACTTATGAAATGGTTAAGATTCATCCCAATGAAAATGTTTATTTTAATCAAATAGTGGGAGGACTTCCCGGCGCACGGGCAAAAAATATTCCTTACTGGGGAAATACTTATGGAAATGTCTATCAGCAGGGTGCAGATTGGTTGAATAAAAATGCTGAACCCAATGCTAGATTAGGTTTTCCTATAGCAACGCAGGCTAATTTGAGCAGAAACAAGCTTAGGACTGATATCGATTTTGCCAATTCCAGCTGGAGCGGTACAAATAGGAGTGGTGAGTATGAAATGGAAATGGATTTAGAGTGGCCGCTTAAATACGTATACAGTTTTCAGTATTATGATGTTTATCTCAACCCAGTTTATGTAGTTTCGGTAGAAGGTGTACCACTTCTTAAGGTTTGGAAAAACGATTTGGAGCATACTAAACCTGAATTTAAGAATGAAATAAATTATATTCCCAAGCGAATATTAATAAGACGCAATGTAACTAACAAAGAAATTTATGTAGATATGGGTAAGGAGATTTATTTTACGAGGATTTCGATTCAGCATGCAACTAAGGGATGTACTCCGCAAGCTCCGATAGGATATTTAGTTTTGTCCGAAGATAATAAGATATGGAAGAGAGAACCCGATCCTATATATACCCCCCAGGTTCCAGTTACTGCAACAGGCTGGACTGACAGCAATTTTGTTTATCTTTCTGCAGGTAAAAAGGCAAGATATATAATTATTGACCCTCAGATGGAAAATAGTTGCTTGCTTTCGAACCCAGTCGTCAGGATTCAGGGACTTAAAGTGTTACCGTAATCTTCCTACTTTAGTTTTGCCCCTAGGATATTTAAGGTGTCGATATCCTGCTGAAGAGACAGCCAATATGCAGAATTAGCGGGGAACCTATCTCTTAACTTACCCAATATGGTTTTATACTGGCTAAAGATCGGATCAATTACAGTTTTTTGTCCCTTTACTGAATTTTCGGCTAATATTCCCGCCTGATAGGCGAACCGTTGTCCAGCCACGGTTATCTCTGCGGGATTTTTACTATCAACAAGACTGGCGAGTTCAGAAAGCCTTTTTTCTAACAAAAGCTTTCCATAGGAAAATTTCGCTTTTTGGGAGAAGCTGAGTAGATATATAATTTTTTCTTTTAACCGCTTAAAGGGGTACTTAGCGTTTCCGGGTAGGGTGTTTTGAATCGTAAGTCCAGATGCTTCGGGCGATTGAGCTATGGAGGTAAGAGGAAAAGCCAGCAAAAACGAAACAGTTAAAAGAAAGACAATTAATTTAAATTTATTTAACACGAAACAATTGTATACTAATATGTTATCATTTGACAAGTAGATATGAGAAAGCTTGCTTCGTGCGTTATTACGACCAAAAACGAGGAGAGTGTAATTAAAGATATTTTATCAAGCATCGTGACACAAAGCTATAAAAATTTTGAAATCGTGTTAGTTGATAATTACTCAACTGATAGAACAAGACAAATAGCAAAGGGATTTTTCGTCAGAGTGTTTAATAAAGGTCCGGAAAGATCTATCCAGAGAAATTATGGGGTTGAAGTTTCCAAAGGAGATTGTGTTCTTATTCTTGATGCCGATATGACTTTGACTAAGGATGTCTTGAAAGAAGGAATGGATAAATTTCAAAATGATTCCGAAGTAGGGGCTTTGATAGTTCCTGAAAAATCTTACGGAATGGGTTTTTGGGCTAAGTGTAAAGTATTTGAAAGGGGGTTTTATATTGGCGACGAAACAATTGAAGCACCTAGGTTTTTTAAGAAATCGGTTTTTGAAAAGTTTGGGGGCTATGATGATAAAATTACAGGTCTTGAAGATTGGGATTTACCTTTAAGAATGAAGAAGTCTGGGGTAAAAATTGACAGAATTAAGAGTGTAATTCTCCACAATGAAAGAAAATTTTCTCCAATTAAATCCGCAAAGAAAAAATATTATTATGCGTCTCACTCAAAGTTGTTTTTAGGGAGACATCCTGAGCAAATATTTACAAAAGGCAACCTGTTTTTTAGACCGGTATTTTTTAAAAAATGGAAGGAGTTAATTTTCCATCCTGTATTGGCTCTGGGAATGTTTGTTATAAAATTTACGGAAGGCATAGGGGCTTTGGCCGGGATCTTAAATTCTGGTATAGTTTCAAGTAAGCTATGAAAGTACTATTAACTGGATCGACAGGACTTTTAGGTGAACATATTATTGAAAATTTGTCTGGCTGCAAAATACTCGCCACTTATCATCATATAAAACCAAGAATAAAGACAAAGAACGTTATTTATCATAAATTGGATTTGGCTAACAAAAAGGGAATATATGATCTCATTAAAAGAAACCGCCCGGAAGTAATTATTCATACAGCATCCATTGGCAACGTTGATTATTGCGAAACTCATAAAAAAGAAGCACGACAAATTAATTGTGTAGCAACAAAGAATTTGTTTTTAGCAGGAAAAAAAATAAACGCAAAGTTTGTTTTTTTTTCCACCAACGCAATCTTTGACGGCGAAAATCCACCGTATAATGAAGATTCTGCCACTAACCCATTGGATTATTATGGAAAAACGAAGCTTGAAACGGAAAAATTTCTTCTTGATCAAGGTGGAAATACATTAATTATCAGACTGATGACGATGTATGGTTGGAATAATCCGGCAGAAAGAAACAACCCCGTTACCTGGATAATTAACATGTTGAAGAATGGTAAAAAAATCAAAGTTGTAAACGATATTTTCAATAATTATTTATATGTAGAAGATGCCATAGAAGTTGTATGGAGGTTGTTAATTAAAAGCAAACAGGGTATTTATAATGTTGCAGGCTCTGAAACTATAAACCGTTTTGAATTGGCAAAAAAAATAGCCAAACTTTTTAAGTTGCCGAAAGAATTGATAGAGCCAGTAACAAGTTCATATTTTCCCCAGCTTGCACCAAGACCTAAAGATTCCTCTTTTGATATCAGAAAAATTATCAAGGAGACGGGGTACATGCCGAAAAACGTCGAAGAAGGTTTACTAACTATGAAAAGTAAATATCGATATGGATAAATTATTCTTTGTTTCAAGTCATGTCGTATATAGCCAAACTGGCGATATTGCGGGTCCGGCACATTCGTTAACAACTTATTTGGAAAGTAGAAATATAGATTATGTTTTTTTAAAACACCCGATAGTTTCTGGTTTTGTCACCGAAGTGGATTATTTTAAAAATGGTACTAACACAATTTATAAAACAAATCGCTTTTGGAATAATACACCTCTACGTTTTTTGGCAGAGGGAATATTAACATTGGTACAAGTTGTCAAGATTAAATCCGATAAAAAAATCTACATAGGTATAGATCCTTTAAACGGTTTTTGGGGAGTATTATTTAAAAAAATAGGATTAATAAAAAAATTTATCTATTTCTCCGTCGATTACTCTAATAAAAGATTTAGTAGTACTATCATTAACAACATTTACCATTTTTTTGATTTTTTAAGCGTAAAATCGGCAGATTGTCTTTGGTCAGTTTCTGAAAGAATACGACAAGTACGACAAAAAATGGGGGTTTCATCTAAGAAAAATCTTTTGGTGCCCAATGCACCGTTCATAAAAGACATACCTAAAAAGCGATTTAAACAGGACAGCGACTTAATTATCGTCGCCAATTTAAGTCAAGGTATAGACATAAACACTTTGCTTATATCGTTGAAAGAATTAAAAGATAAAAACTTGGAGTTTACATTAAAAATAATCGGGGCAGGTAGAGGGTTAGAGCAATTGCAGGATCAATTAAAAACCCTCGGTTTAGATAAGCAGGTTGTTATAAAAGGTCGAATGAGTCATAAAGAAATATATAAGGAAATGAAAAAAAGTCAGGTTGGTATTGCTTTATATACAAGAAATGAGGAGTGGACATATTATTGCGATCCAATGAAAGTGCGCGATTATCTTGCTTGCGGACTGCCGGTAATTATGACGGACGTACCAGGCCTAGCTAATGATATAACTAAATATCATTTAGGTAGGGTAATAAATAAAATAGATGCGAAAGAATTGGAAAAAGTCATAATGTTATTGTTTAAGTCAAAAACGAAATACGCGGCAATGCATAAAAATGCGTTGCGATACGCGCAAAGATATGACCTTAAAACAATCTACTTCAATATTTTTAAACATTTAGAATTGTTAGAAAGTAAAAATTGAATAAAACTTTTAAGTCAATCCTTTAAGATACCAGTCTATTGTATTTTTTAAGCCTGTATTGAAATCTGTTTTTGCCTTAAATCCAAATTCTTTTTGGGCTAAACTGACATCTAGTCTTCTTCTGGGTTGGCCATCCGGTTTCGTCTTATCAAATACAATTTTACCCGTAAATCCTACAATTTTTGAGATAAGTATTGCTAAATTGGATATTGAAATTTCAGTACCCGAACCCAGATTTACGGGTTCAGGTTTATCGTATTTTTCTACTGCCAATAATATTCCTTCAGCTGCATCGTCTACATAAAGAAATTCACGAGTGGGTTTGCCTGATCCCCAAATAACAACCTTTTTTGATTTATTACTTTTGGCGTCAACAAACTTTTTAATTAATGCCGGAATCACATGGGAAAAATAGGGATTGAAATTGTCCCCTGGTCCATAGAGATTTACGGGAAGAAGAAATATAGAATTGAAGCCGTATTGGGTTCTGTATGCCTGAGACTGAACTAAAAGCATTTTTTTAGCAAGCCCGTAGGGAGCATTTGTTTCTTCGGGATATCCGTTCCATAAATTCTTTTCTTTGAAAGGAACTGGCGTAAATTTTGGATAGGCGCAAATAGTTCCTATGGCAACAAATTTATTTACTTTGCAGGTTTTTGCAGCGCGAATAGA
>JAPLZT010000008.1:2046-4349 GCA_026394855.1 Candidatus Woesebacteria bacterium | reverse complement strand
AAAGTCTATTTGGCATTAAAATTGTCACTCCAAAAGAAGCTGTTGGGTTGATCTAAAAATTGGTTTAGCTTTCGGCTTCCAAATCACCACTCTCAAACCTTGACTTCCTTTTAAATCAGTATATATTTCAAGTTATGTTACGACCAGAGAGCATGTGGCAAGTGTTGAACATTGTTGTCCCCCGTAGAAAAACTCCCTATACGACAAAGGAATTAGAGGAAAAAGCACTACAAGAACAGGAACAAAGAGATTCGCTGCAGGAATTTCTTAATAAACCAATTTCTGAAGTTTTTACACAAAGGTAAGAAAAACCTACGCCATAAAGAAGCTGTTGGCTTAATTTGAATAATAATCTACAATTGAGCTTCATATGTGGAAATTTTTAAGGACATTCTATGGCTTCATTTTAAAAAGGAAGCTAGCTTTCGCTGGCTTTATTGCCTTGGTTATCATTGCAACCATCCTGCAAAATATCACTCCCTACTTTTTTAAGCTTTTTGTTGATGAAATTCCTAAATTAAACTATTCCAACCTAATCCGCCTTCTTTATTTCTTCATAGCCGTTAATGTCACGGGCCTTCTTTTTAATATTGTCAGTTTTTGGGCAGGAGACTACATTGTTTTTAATTCGGCCAAGGAAGCAAGGCTAAAAATTTTCAGTTATGTCCAATCACTGGACTTTGCCTTCCATACAGGCAAATCAACAGGAAGTTTAATTTCTGCTTTTAAAAGAGGTGATTCTGCCTTCTTTACACTATTTTTTGAAATACATCATAGAATCTTGGATATCGCGGTTGCCGCCTTTGTCATGTTTTTCTTCTTTAGCAGGCTTGATTACAGAATTGTTATTTTTGCCTTCCTTTCGATAGCCATAACTTTGGTCGTTACTAAATTCTTAATTTCTTTCAATATCAAAAAAAGGACAATTTTTAACAAAGAAGAAGATGAGATCTCGGGGATCTTAACCGATAATTTAATCAACTACGAAACGGTCAAGCTTTTCGCCAAGGAAAAGTGGGAAGAAAGAAGGCTCACTGATAAATTTGGGGCCTGGATAAAAGCTCTCTGGAACTACGGCAATTCCTTTAGGCTAATTGATTTTTCCATAGGGGCAGTTACCAATTTGGGTCTTTTTCTAATTCTTTTCATAAGTCTGGGAAATTCCGTTCATTTAAGGTTAACTGTCGGAGATTTTGTGTTAGTGACAACCTTTGTGGGACTTTTTTTCTCAAAACTTTGGGAGCTTGTCTTTTCCTTAAGAGATATTGCCAAAACATATGCAGATATTGAAATCTATTTCGGGCTTTTACGTAACGAGGTTACGGTTAAAGATCCTGAAAAACCTATAAAACTTGAGAAAGTTTCCGGCCGAATACATTTCAACAATGTTTCATTTTCATACAAAGACGGAAAACAAGGAGCTCTAAAAAACTTTGATTTAAGAGTCAAAAAGGGCGAATCCATTGCCATTGTGGGAAAAAGCGGATCCGGAAAAACCACCCTAATTAAACTTCTAATGAGATTTTTTGATACAACCAAGGGAGAAATCACAATTGACGGAGTTAATATCAAGACTCTTACTAAAGATAATCTAAGAGGCTTAATGGGAGTTGTTCCCCAGGAACCCATTCTTTTTAATAATACAATCGCCTACAACATCGCCTACGGTGGAAAAGGCGATGGTGCTACAGCCCTGAGCGAAATCGAACAGGCGGCAAATTTGGCTAATATAGATGAATTTATTGAAAGCATGCCTAAAAAATACGAAACTCAGGTCGGAGAACGGGGGGTGAAGCTTTCCGGTGGACAAAAACAAAGATTGGCAATCGCCCGTATGATTCTTTCTAACCCCTCTATTATTATTTTTGACGAGGCAACAAGTCAATTGGACTCAGAGTCCGAAAAACTTATTCAGGATGCTTTCTGGAAAGTAAGGGAAGGTAAAACTACAATAATTATTGCCCACAGGCTCTCAACTGTAGCAAGAGCAGACAGAATTGTTGTTATGGAAGAAGGCAAAATAAAAGAAATAGGAACACACCAAGAATTATTAAAGAACAAGGATTCTCTCTACAAACACTTCTGGGATCTCCAGATTAAATTAGATTAATAAACAAATCTACAAATAAATATTAAAATTATTTAATGCTTAAATTAGTTTTTGAATTTTGGATGATTTTACTTATGATTAAAAGAATCTCTTGCGATTCTCTGATATACGGATCAAGTAGTGTTTTTTCCAAAATTGCAGTGTCGCCTATTAAGGTCAACCAATATTTAGTTTCTTTGGTTTCTTTCTTAAC
>JAPLZT010000008.1:0-2036 GCA_026394855.1 Candidatus Woesebacteria bacterium | reverse complement strand
TTTAGTTTCTTTGGTTTCTTTCTTAACAATAGTATATTTTAAGATAAAATCTTTATTTGAGTTGGCTGCGTCCGCTTCTTGGTCATTCGCTCCTATCGAAGTTAAGGATGCTGATATCTGTTGTATTATCGGTATATTTTCCGGAGATTTGGGGATTTTTCTAACTATATTTACAAAACAACTTGTAACAAATTTGTGAATTCGTGTATGAATATCCTTTTCGGTTCCGGCATATTTATTCATTAAATCATTCTAGCACTGAATAATTTATTTGTAGATTTGCTTATTGGGTTATTTGCTTATTCGCAGTTATTATTATTCCTTGGCCTGCATGCCAAGAAGCCAAAGAACGGCTTCTTTTTTGTAGCGTCTGTCCCCTCTTGAATTAATTCTTATAGCTGGAAGCTTTCCCCTTTTCCCCCATCTTTTAATTGTTAACGGAGAAACTCTCAAAAGCTCCGATACTTCTCTCACTGTTAATAAATCAGGAAGGTCTTCTAATCTAATTCGTTTTTTATTTATTTGATCCATGCTTTCTTAGTCGCAAGATATCAAAGGGTAGCAACCATGTCAAGCCCCAAAACACTTGACAAAGCCACTATTCCAAATTATAATCATTTCAGATAAGTATGAAAAATACTACTTTACTGAAACCCATTCAGGCACGAAAGATATTATTGGAGAATAATTTACGTATATTCACGCCACAGGATTTTTCGTGGGTTTTTAAAACTTCCCCGCACACAACTAAATATTTTCTTGAAAAACAAACTTCCGAAGGACTATTTTTACGACTTAAAAAGGGTTTGTACGCTTTATATACGGATTTGCCAAACGAAAAAGAAATTGCAAATGCTCTTTATAAACCGTCCTATATTTCATTTGAATACGCACTCGCCTATTGGAATATACTCCCTGAAATGACTTATACTGTTACTTCGGCAACCACCAAACCGACACGAAAATTTACAAATAACGCTGTCACTTTCTCCTACTATTCTATTAAACGTGAGGCATTCACAGGCTACGAACTTATTAAAGAAGATGATAAATCTTTTCTTATCGCAGATAAGGAGAAAGCTCTCGTCGATTATCTCTATTTCCAATCCCTTGGCAAAAAAGGCAAAAATGACAGGTTGGATTTGACTGGCTTAAATATAAAACAAATCCTTTTGTATTCCAAACTCTATAACAGGAAAAGTCTCACTAAAATTATTAAAGAATTACTACCATGATTACTCAAAAACTGCTTGAAAAATTGGCCGGACGATACCAAACAACGGAGTTAAATGTTAGACGGGAATACTTTCAACACCTTTTTCTTTCCTATTTCTATAAACAAACTGAATCAGAAAATATCTTTTTTAAGGGGGGTACGGCTCTAAGATTGATTTATGGCAGCCCCCGCTTCTCTGAAGACTTGGATTTCAGTTCGGTAAATATTACTTTTGGAAAAATTGAATCCGCAATTGAAAAAACACTCTCCGAAATTTCCAGAGAAGGAGTGAGTTGCGACATTATTGAATCCAAAAAAACAACTGGCGGACATTTGGCAATTATCAAATTCGTATCGCAAAAAAGGGAAACCCGATTAAAACTTGAGATATCGTTAAGAAATGAGGGCGCAAGTGGTGAAATTAAAACAATTGAATCGGATCATATTCCACCCTACTTAGTGATCGCCCTTTCCCAAAAAATCCTTCTTGCCCAAAAAATACAGGCTCTAATGACTCGGGGAAAACCAAGAGACTTCTACGATTTGTATTTTATGCTTAGAAAAAACATGTTCCACGATGAGGAAAAATATAAATTTAAAGAAATATTAGGTAAAATAAAAGGGACGGAAATCTCCTTTAGAATAGAGCTTGAGGAGTTCCTTCCCAAAAGCCATTGGATGCTACTCAAAGACTTTAAAAAATCACTTGAGAAAGAACTTGAGATGAGGCTTTAAGCCACCCTCTCCTTAAGCGCGCGGTAATATTTTTGAAGATAATCTTCTGCTTTGATCCAGTTTCCCCTATTTCCTTCAATGGCAG
>JAPLZT010000019.1 GCA_026394855.1 Candidatus Woesebacteria bacterium | reverse complement strand
CAAGAATTAGTTTTCTATATTTTTCGTCAAGTTCCAATACTTTGTCAACCAGATCTGAAGAAAAACCTTTTGAGATAATTCCCTTTTTAACTTTTTCAGAATTTTCTCTAATAAAATTAATGTCAAGCATATCTCTATTATATCCGATATTTCTTCAAATTCTTAAATGGGTTATTTTCAAATGTGATATAACTTATTTTTTCTAATACTTCATTAATATCCATTCTATAAACCATTGCATATACTTCTGCTGCAGGAGTAATTATTTTCTTATTCCAATCAAAACCCAACTCTTCGGCAATTTCCTTTACAGCTTCCTCACTCCCCGCTTCAATTTCCGAAAAAGGATCAAGACCTGGCCATAAATCAATTGTTATCTGTGCTCCTTTATAAAACCATTCTTCTCTTAAATTTTCTTGTCTTCTATTGAATTTAATTCCACAATATTCAATAATTTTTATTGTTTTTTCAAAATCACTAACTTCTACATCAATTTCCTTTTGATCGCTCATTTTACCTGTAGATTCAGCCATAAACTTAATACTCAGTCTTATCACATTACCTTCATCCCTAACCCTGACATATTTACCACTGGATAAAACGGGATTACCCCGTTTGTCGGCAACAATCCGAATCATTTTCCTTTCAGGAATACCAAGTTTAGCCCCCATACCAAGAAGTTTCTTCCGATATTCTTCTTTATTAACGGGATAAAACTTAACTTCAAATTCTGTGTAGTCAATAGTTTTCATGACATTTTATAAATGACATATCAGCATTCAAAATGCTGTTATAGTCCCAAATCTCCAGAAATTCCCTGCATTGCGGAAAGGGCAATCTGGATAAAATCGTTAAGTTTTATTCCCAATTTTTCTTCACACATTTCAATCTGTTCTCTTTTAACACCAGCCGCAAAACTTTTTTGATTCCACTTACTTAAAACGTTTTCAACAGTGACTAAGGATAATTTTCGTTCGGGTCTAACTAAGGTAACTGCAACAATTAGTCCCGTAAGTTCATCACAGCAGTATAGCGACCATTCCAGATTATTTTTAGGAGGATTATTTCCAGTATGAGAAAAATTATGAGAAAGTATTGCTTCTAAAATTTCTTTGTCATCAACACCTTTTTCTTTTAGCCACTCCACCATTAAAATTGTGTGTTTTTCCGGTGTATCTTTCGTTTTTTCATAATCCCCATCGTGCAAAATCCCCACGATTTCCCACATATTTTCATCCTCCTTAAAATATTTTGCTAAAGCTTTCATTACCGCTGCCACTGCATAGCAATGTTTTCTTAAATTAACCGACTGCATATTACTGTGAAGAAGTTCCAGTGCTTCGTTTTTGGTGATCATTTTGTTACTTCCATAATTCTTTCTACTGTCTTTTTCTTTCCAAATTTTGAAAGAAGCATTCCTGCACGGGGACCATGAGTTTTACCTATAAAACTTAAGTAAATTGCCGCAAAAGCTTCCTTTGCAGGAATTCCTAATTGCTTAGATAATTCGTATAATGAAATTTGTAAGGATTCAGGAGTATCTTCTTCATTAAATACTTTAATAATTTCTTTTAAGTATTTCTTTTGTTCTTCAGTTAGTTTTTTAGCTTCTTCCGGAATTTTATCGGTTATTTCAAATCTGTATTCATCGGGTGCATGGTTTTGGAGCCAAACTTTTGCATACTTTACCCTCTCTTCGATAATTGCCATTTCGGAATCATCTATTTTTCCTCCCTTTATTTCATTTAACTTTCCAACAATTTCATCCAAGGAAAAGCCTTGAGAAAGATAATTTGCAATATCTCTAAATCTTGGAACAAAAAAACCCTTCTCTTTTTCTGGAGGTTTATTTATTTGAGAAAGTTCATATGTTCTTGCAAGTTTTTCGTCTCTCCCTTTGTCATATGCTTCCCAAGCTTTGTCATATTCGTCAAAAAGATCGGGGATTGCCATAGTTCCGGCCGGATCAAAATTACTTTGTGATTTAATATCAGCGCTTACAAAAAGAAATCTGGCAATAGAAGCAGGTAATATTTTAACAAGATCGTGAGCTTTAATTCCTAAGCCTTTTGAAGAAGACATCTTTTTTCCGCCTATAAGAATAAATTCATATGGAAGTCTATACGGTCTTTCGTATCCAAAAATATCTTTACAGATAGTCATGGCAATATCATATGAGCCTCCGGCTGAAGCATGATCTTTACCTGCCCCCTCAATTGTTACTCCAATTACTTTCCAGTGAGCGGCCCAATCTACTTTCCAGGGAAGTTTTCCGTTCCCTCCAAAAGGAGATATCTTTCCTTCATGCCCGCAACCTTGAGCCCAAGTTACCATGTTTGGTTCACATTTATATGAAACCTCTTTTCCGTTCCAGGCGAAAATTCTGGTTGTTCCAAGTTTTTTGCATTTCTCGCAAATAACCTGGAAAGGAAGCCAGCCTTTTTCTTTCTTTGCACTTCCCGAAACTTTCTTGTAAATATCCTGAATTTTTTCTGAATTATCTAAGGCAAGTTTAATTACCTCATCAAATTTACCTTGATGATACAACTCCCACGAAGAAATAATCCTAGCTTCTACCCCCAAACTTCTAATGGAATCTACAAAATCAGCGGCAAAATAATCAGCCATACTTTTATATTTTGGATCCGGAGACGGAATCATCTTAAGGGACATTCCCAAATACTTTCCATATTCGTCCTTAAATTCCAATGACATATTGTCGGCGTGGTCAAAATCATTAATAACAAACGTAAACACCCCATCCGAACCGGCATTTTTTAATGCTCTACAAATACAAGAGTGAATAACGGGACCCAGCATTGAACCAATATGGGCAAACCCCGACGGAGTCTTCATATCATCAACCCAATATGGTTTAAATTTCCCCGAAGCAATTATTTCTTTCGCAATTTTATCTGCCCAGTGCATACTCTGAAGCTAATTGTAGCCTTATGAAGAATGTTATTCAATCGCAAGAATTTCGTATGTGACTTTTCCCGCAGGAGCTTCCACTTCAGTTTTGTCTCCGACTTTTCTACCAAGCAATGCTTTCCCCAGGGGAGATTCCGGTGAAATCTTTCTATTTATGGGATCTGCCTCCCACTCTCCTACCATCTCAAAAACATGCTTTTCCCCATTAAATTTGACTGTTATTTTAGTTCCTACCCCGACATTATCGTTTTTTCCGTTTACTGAAACAATCAAGGCATTCTTAAGAACCTCTTCAATTTCGGAAATTCGACCATCCATAAACTCAAGCTCTTCACGAGCGCTTTGATAATCAGAATTTTCTGATAAATCTCCTTCTCCTCTTGCAAAAGCAAGTCTCTCAACCAACCTAGGTCTTTTTATTTTAATAAGTTCAGTAAGCTCTTTTGAAAGAGCTTCAATACCTACTTTTGTCATTTGTATTACTTTTGCCATATTTTTTGTTATTAAGGAAAAAAATAACTCTCCTTCTTTTCTTAGTCGGAGAGATCAAACTGCTTTGAGAATTGTATTCTTCTAAAATTCTCTTGTCAAGGAAATCAAACTACATCAGCTTAGCCTCTTTGACAGCTATATTAAGATCTTCTCCATCGTATTCGAAAACAAAGCTTATAGGCATCTCTTTATTATTGGTAATATAAAGGTTTTGTAAAGCACTTCGATATACCTCGTTGGGTCTAAATGATATTGAAACCCCATATTCTTTAGGAACTTCAGGCACATCGGCAAAATTATGGTTAACCGGAGAAACGACCTCAAGTCCGGCATCTTTGGCAACCCAATAAATAAGAGAGGCTAAATGACATACTCCGTCCCCATATAAATAGCCGTCGCTTTTAAACCCGTCCTGATAGTTAAAATGGGCATTTGTGGTTTTAACAATACTCCCGGCATACTCAGGCAAGATTGTGTCATGAAAAGCAAATATTTGTCCAGGCTTAAGGCTAAATTCATACTTAAAGGGTTTCTGAACATCCTCCCACGATATCTTGTCAGCCCCAGAAACGGACCCTTCCAAATACCTTAAAGTAAGAAGAATATTATCCTTAAAAACATCGTTAACGTAGGCATTCTCATACCTGTTTTCCAGGCTCATTTTGTGGCTAGCCATATATGAATCCCCTCCAAATTCTATACTTGGAAGGTTAGAAACCAGGCTCAAAACCAGTATGATTGTTGAAAACATAGGTAAAAAAAATTGTTCCTCCTTTCGGAAGAACAAGTGGAGGAATCTTAACAAACTGGAGGCTAAAAGTCAAGTCTATAGGATATTTTAATATCTTATTTACATTACCTTAAAATATGTCTAATCTTAATATATGAAAAAATCCATTCAAAAGAAAAACTCTTTCATTATTTTCCTTTCGACTTTTTTAATTCTTGCCTTTGCCACTGTATTTATTCCCCAGAGCCTTAAAAAACTTCCCTGTGCTAATTCCATAAGCTGTGCCAAAGATTTATCCGGCAAATATGAATCTGCCAAGGAAGGAAACTTTCAAGAAAAGCTTGTATCTGTTCCCCCGCAAATTCAGGATAACAACAAGACGGTACTTGCCGAATACACGGGAAGCGGAAATAAGCATATTTATGTTGATTTAAGCAAACAAACCATTTACGCCTATGAAGATGACCACCTTGTTTATACCTTCCTTATCTCAAGCGGCAAGTGGTACCCAACACCTACGGGAGATTTTAATATTTGGATAAAAGTTAGATATACCAAAATGTCGGGAGGGAGCACCGCACTTCATACCTATTACTACCTTCCCAATGTCCCCTACGTCATGTTTTTCTCCAACGATCAAATTACCCAAAGCAGAGGTTTTAGCCTTCATGGAACTTACTGGCACGAAAACTTCGGCCACCCAATGAGCCACGGATGCGTAAATATGAAAACAGCTGATGCAGAAACTCTCTACTACTGGACTAATCCAAAAGTACTAGCAAATACAACTTACGCAAGTGAAGAAGATCAGGGAACCTCCATAACCATCTACGGCGAAGCACCAAAAGAATAATGTGGTAAAATAGGCTTATTGACCCCATCGTCTAGTGGACTAGGACGGCAGGTTCTCATCCTGTAAACCTGGATTCGAATTCCAGTGGGGTCACAAGTTTTTTGGAGGCCAAGGCTTCAAAGCATGAGAAAGTACCAGATTTAAATTGTCTGTAAAGATAAATTTAATATCTTTCTTTACGTTTGCCGGAACATCCTCCATATCTTTCTGATTATCTTTAGGAAGAATTATTGTCTTTAAGCCTGCACGGTGCCCCGCAATTACCTTTTCTTTAACTCCACCAATTTCCAAAACTCTTCCCCTTAAAGTAATTTCCCCGGTCATTCCGACATCTCTTTTAACGGGAGTTTTAGTCAGAGCCGAAACTAAGGCTGTGGTAATTGCAACTCCAGCAGAAGGTCCGTCTTTAGGAACCGCTCCTTCGGGAACGTGGATATGAACATCAAGTTTCCCCGCAAAATCAGGTTTCAATCCTAATTCTTTATAATGCGACCTAGTCCATGTAAATGCCGCTTTGGCAGACTCTTTCATTACATCCCCAAGTTGTCCAGTTAAGGTCAAATTTCCTTTCCCCGGCATTAAAGAAACTTCAATGAAAAGTATCTCCCCCCCAGCGGAGGTCACCGCAAGCCCGGTTGACATTCCCACCTCATCGCCCTTTTCGGCAATTAACGAGGTAAATTTTTGGGGTCCAAGAAACTTTCTCACATCAACTTTTTCAATCTTCTTCGGAAATTTCTTTTCTTCTGCTGTCAATCTTGCAACCTTTCTGCAAATTGATGCTAGGTTTCTTTCCAAATCCCTGACTCCTGCCTCTCTTGTGTATCTATTAATAACTTCTCTAAGAGATTTTTCCGATATTTTTGTTTTATCTACTGCATGAAGCTTTGTCTGTTTCGGCCAGATAAACTTGTCTGCTATATGATATTTTTCTTCTTCGGTATAGCCCGGAAATGTGATTACTTCCAGTCTGTCTCTTAAAGCCGATGGAATTGTATCTAAAACGTTTCCTGTACAAATAAACATAACCTCCGATAAATCAAATGGAACTTCCAGATAATGATCCGAAAATTCCCTGTTCTGTTCAGGATCCAAGGCTTCAAGAAGTGCCGAAGAAGGATCTCCTCTGAAATCATTTCCTACTTTATCTATCTCATCAAGCATAAATACCGGGTTTTTGGTTCCCGCATTTTTAATTGCCTGAATTATCCTTCCGGGAAGGGCTCCCACATATGTTCTTCTATGACCCCTGATTTCTGCTTCATCCCGAATTCCCCCTAAAGAAACTCTGACAAATTTTCTATTTAAAGCCTCTGCAATTGACCTTCCAATTGAAGTTTTTCCAACTCCGGGAGGACCTATAAAACAAAGAATGGTAGGCTGATTTTGATTTTCTTTTCCTTTCTTTTTTGTTTTTTCTTTTAATTTCATTACCGACAGAAATTCCAAAATTCTATCTTTTGCTTTTTCCATTCCATAATGCTTTTCCTCCAAAATCCCGGCAGCCGACTTAATCGTTACGTTATTAGGAGAAACCTTGTCCCACGGCATATCACAAAGCCAATCCAAATAATTTCGCAGGTAGCCGCTTTCGGGATTATGAGGAGACATCTGGGAAAGTCTTTTGAGTTCTTTTTGGGCTCTTTTTTTGATATCTTCGGACATTCCGGATTTTTTTATTTTGCCTTTATATTCAGAAAGCTCGTCATCATTTAATTCTTCGTCGTCGTCTTCCCCCAGTTCCTTTTCAATTGTTTTCTTCTTTTCCCTTAAGATATTTTTTCGCATTGTTTCTTCAAATCTCTTTTGTGTTTTTGCTGAAATTGTTCTTTCCAGGTCAAGTGAATTTATTTCATTTGCCAAAAGTTCCAAGACCTTCTGCATTCTGGGCTTAAGCGAAAACATCTCCAAAATTTTTTGTTTTTCTTCCGATTTGATATCGAGAACCGCCGCAATCTGATCAACAACCTCAACCGGAGAGATCTCTCCCGAGATAAGCTTCATGACGGTGACTACCTCCACCTGCTTACCTAGATTTATAGCTTTTTTGAAAAGATCAGAAAGCTGAGAAGAAAGAGCAATAACCTCACTTGAATTATCCCTGTCTTCAGGAATTTCGACAATTTTCCCGATTAAGTAAGGCTCGTGGGCTACAATTTCTTCCAATCTAATTCTTGCCTGACCCCTGACCAATGAATGAATTTCCCCATCAGTTGCCATCATTTGAGTAATTGTGGCAATTGTGCCGATCGGATATAAATCTTCTTTGTCGGGATCCTGAGTCTTTACGTCTTTTTGGGCGAAAATTGCAACAACCCTATCTTCCTGAAAAGCGGAATTAACTGCCATAACGGATTTTTTTCTGGTAAAGGAAAGAAGTGTATCTGAATGAGGAAAAACCACAGATCCCCTGATGGGAACAATCGGAACTTGTCTAATTAATTTATCGTCTGTTTGCACGTTAGCAGTCTATAACTTACTCTGCTAAAAATCAAGTACTGGGATGAACTTTCTCAAGACCGAAGGCAATTACAATTCCCAAGATTGCTCCGCCCCAGATATCAATCGGATAGTGCACGTTGGCTAAAATTCTGGCAAGTCCTACAAAAAGAGCCCAAATTAAATATATCCAACCAACCTTTCTGTCATGAAGCCAAATTGTTATTGCCAGAGCAAAAGCCATAGCCGTATGGGAAGAAGGAAAGGCAGCATCAGAAGGAACTGTTAAAGTTAAGGGGGTTAACCCTTGTGTGATAAAAGGCCTTGCTGTATGAAAGATACTTTTTAAAATCTCTGCAACTAAAAAAGCAATCAAGGTTGCTGAAAGCGCATGAATTACCTGTTCCCTTTTAATTCGACCGTCGACGGTCCAAAGAACAAAAAGGCCGATATACATAAAATAAATAAAAAAACTTGCAGCAAACTCTATTAAATAGTTCGGCATGTTATATACTTAGTAATTGTACAACACACCAACATGAAACATATTGTAAAAAGCTTTAAATACGCATTCGAGGGCATTAAAGAAGCTTTCAAAAGCGAAAGGAATATGAAAGTTCATTTTTCATTAATGATTCTGACAATTATTTTAGGAATTGTCTTGAAGTTATCCTCAATTGAATGGGCGATACTCACAATTACGATAGGGCTAGTTTTAATCTTGGAGTTTATTAATACTTCATTAGAACAAATTGTGGATATTGTCAGTCCCGAAAAACAGGAAAAAGCAAGAATCGCAAAAGACGTGGCAGCAGCAGGAGTTTTAATCTCTGCGATTGTTTCAGTTTTAGTTGGAATATTTCTATTCGTACCTAAGTGCATCGATTGGATTTAGACGGGAAGCTTTAAGGGCAGGAGCAACTCCAAAAATAACTCCGACAATTGCCGATACTCCAAAAGCTAAAGAAACGGACCAAAGCGAAACTGACGTCGGAAATATACTATTCATGGCTAAGGCTCCCCCCGCTCCTATTAAAATCCCGATTATTCCTCCCAAAAGAGAAAGAACAACAGCTTCAATTACAAACTGAATTAAAATATCTCTTGGTTTTGCTCCGACTGCCTTTCTTAAACCTATTTCCTTGGTTCTTTCGGTAACCGTCACAAGCATAATGTTCATAATTCCAACTCCTCCTACAACTAATGATATTGCGGCAATTCCTCCCAAGGCTGCGGTTAAAACTCCCAATATCTGATTAATGGTTGAAAGAAGACTTGATGAATCCATTACCGAAAAATCATCTTCTTTTAACTGCTTTAATAAATATTTCTTTGCCTGTTTAATTGCTATGGGAATTTCTTCTTTAGTTGTCGCTTTAATTGAAATCATCTGCAGGTTTTCACTTCCGAATATTTTTGTGGCAACAGTAATGGGAATGAAAGAATGATCATTTCCGCTCCCAATTGCACCTGCCGAGCCTAAATCACTTAAAACTCCAATCACGGTAAGACTTTGATTGCCAATAATAATTTCTTTACCAATAGGGTTTAGTTGACCAAAAAGTTTAGTTATTACATCTTTTCCGATAACTGCGACTTTCCTTCCCAGTTTTACATCTGTCTCCGTTATTGCCCTTCCTAAACTTACCGAAATTGTATGAAGCTTCATATAATTCCCGGTTCCTCCAACCACAGTTGCGTACATGCTTTTTCCTCTGTATTTAACAGAAGAAATCGATTGAGTTCCTCCGCCGGCATCGGCAACTCCTCCCCCTAATTTGGCAATATCGGCAGCATGCTTTAGGGTTAACTTGCTTCCTGAAAAATTCGGGGGTCCCCCGCTAAAACCTCCGCTTCCTATTTTCCCCGGAATAACATAGATAATATTTGATCCAAGTTTTTCAAATTGCCCCGTAACGAAATCCTGAAGTCCCTGACCGAGAGATACTAGTAAAATCACAGAAGAAACACCAATAATAATTCCAAGCATTGTTAGTGCGGATCTTGTTTTGTTTCTGGTAATACTTCTTATAGAAAGTCTAAATATTTCGGATAAATCCATATTTATTTTTTGTCGCTGACAATTTCTCCATCTTTTAATGTGACTATTCTTCTGGCTCTTTTGGCAATATCCGCATCGTGAGTCACCACCACAATTGTATTCCCTTCTTTATTTAATCTGTCCAAAAGAGAAAGAATCTCCTCTCCCGATTTACTATCCAAATTTCCCGTTGGTTCATCTGCCAAGATTAAACTGGGATTATTAATTAAAGCCCTTGCAATTGCTACCCTCTGCTGCTGTCCTCCTGAAAGCTGAGAGGGTTTATTTTGAAGCTTCTCTCCAAGTCCTACAACTTCAAGAGCTTTAATGGCTCTTTCTTCTCTTTCTTTTTTCCCTATCCCTGAATAAATAAGAGGCATTTCCACATTTTCCAAGGCCGAGGTTCTGGGAAGAAGATTGAATACCTGAAAAATAAATCCGATATGCTTATTCCTAAGTTCCGCTTGATAGATCTCCGAAAGATTGTGAACCTCTTTTTCTTCTAAGAAAACTTCTCCTGAAGTGGGTTTATCTAAAAGCCCGATAATATGCATTAAAGTAGATTTACCCGATCCCGAAGGACCGATGATTGCCACAAATTCTCCTTTATTTATTTTTAAAGAAACATCCTTCAGGGCGTAGAATTCTTCCTCTCCCATTTCATATTTTTTGGAGACCTTGTTTAAATTAATGACTGATTTTGCTGCCATTTTTAAGATTTGTTGGGGGACGGAGAATAACCAAGTCTCCCATCTTCAGACCGTCTTTAATTTCATTTTTGTCAACAGATGAAACCCCTAAAGTAACCTTGACTTTTTTTACGGTTCCACCTCCATTAACCAACCAAACATAATTACCGCTGTCTTCCTCAACCACAGAATCGGAAGGAACAAAGAGAGTATCGGAATAAGTATTAGCAACAATTTCAACATCACCATTCATTCCAAGTCTGAAGATAACCCCATCTTTTTCAGGCAATGCAATTTTTACTTTATAGGCAGTTCCCCCCGTTGAAGTTACGACACTTGATATGCCGATACTCTCAACCGTGCTTTCAAAATTCTCATTGGGATATGCATCCAATGAAAGTGTAACTTTCTGCCCTACTTTAATTTTTGATATTTCGGTTTCACCGACTTCAGTTAAGAAGTAAAAAGTTTCTGGATTAACTATTGAATAAACGGCTGTCGCGTAAGTTACATTAGAACCTGGGAAGCTGGGGTTAACAGATATCATTATCCCGGCAAAAGGAGCCGTAATTGTAGCAAACTTTAGTGTTTGCTCTGCAGCCTTCATGGAATCATATGCGTTATCCCGTGCAACCTGGGCAGCAACTCTGGTTGATTTTTGAGTGTATGTTTCGTCTGAAGAATGATTTTTTACATCATCTTCTGCCTTTTGAGCTGCAGCATTTAAAGACGTATAGGTGTTTATGGACTGCTGATACGAGGCGTTAAGCATAATTGTATCCAACTTTGCAATTCCCTGATATTTTTTAACAACATCCCCTTCTTTTACCCCGACCCAGGAAAGCCTCCCAGAACCCTGAAAAGTAAGATCTGCCTTCTGACTTGCATCAACTTCCCCAGATGCAGAAACAGCTTCAACAATATCACCCTTAGCAACTGCTACTGTTTCTACTTTGATAGCAGGCTTTCTGAAAAATAGAAAGGAAAGAAGTACAAGTACTCCAATTATTACAAATTTTCTTTTCACGAACGATATTCTACTCTAATTATTGCCTAAAACAAAGAAGCTTGAGGAGAGAGATCATTCCTCAATGTATACGAAAAGTCCATTTTAATTTCCCTGGGATTATTCCAGTAATCTGTAAATTTTAAAGATTTATTTTTTATGACGTAATCGTAAATATCTTTTGTGATCCTGACGTCATCCTCACAGTATTTTTTTAATAGTCCCAAACTTCTTTTATCTCCCCTTTCCCAGTACAAAATTGCATTTTCTCCGGAATCTGTTTTTTGAACCCCAAGTGTTGCCTTTGCAATTTTATGAAGCGATGTTTTATGTCCCGTCGCCTTTTTAATCTCATCTAAAATATCAAAATGAGGAAGCTTTGAAAAACCGTTCGGTGAATAAGGTGAAAGGGCAGGAACATCAAAGGAAAGTGAATTAAAACCTATGATTCTATTAGCATTTTGAAATATCTTCCACATATTTTGGAAGTCTTTTTCCCAAAAACTTAATATTTCCCCTTCGACTTCGCTCAGGGTTTCATCAAGTTTTCGGTGATACAAAGAAAGAACAGACACGCCGAATTTTGACGGATCAAACTTTCCATCCTCCACAAAAAAACTCTTTGTTTCTAGATCAAAGATGACTTCGTCAAACATAGGTAGCAACCATTATATAACAGTTATTTAAGCTATGGCTGGGGCGTGAGATTCCAAAACTTCAACTCTTTCTTGGAGATCGTCCTGCACTTTTCCCTGTCTATCCAACCTATCATCAATTTTCTCCAATCTTTTCTCTATTTTAAAAACATCTTCTTTTATTTCACCCACATCTGTTTTTATCCCATCAACCGAGTCTTGCAATTTATCTAAGCTAGGCAGAACCACCTCTTTAAACGAATCTGCAAAAAACTTAGCTAGTTTTTCGTCTTTTTTAATTGCCATAATTTGATGTTACCGCCTGAAAACAACAAGTCAACTGGTGAAAAAATGTCATCATTTAAAAATTAGACCGCACCGAATCTCCGAGTGTTTTTGGTCTAAATTCATGGTATAATACTATTTAAGTTGAAATTCGATACGTTTAGGGTTAGGTAAATTGCCTTCTTTAAACATCGAAAAAGATAGGTGGTGAGTAAAGAATGGCAAAAAGATTATTTGTAGGCGGAATTCCCTGGAGTTTAACTGATGCTACTTTAGCAGACCTTTTTGGAAAAATAGGTAAAGTTGCTTCTGCAAAGATTATCGTCGATAAATTTACACAACAAAGCAAAGGTTTTGCTTTTGTGGAATTTGAAAATGACGCAGATGCAGACAAAGCTATTAAGGAGCTTAGTGATACCGAAGTAGAAGGAAGAAGAATTGTTGTTCAGGAAGCCCGTCCATTAGAAGAAAGAGCACCAAGACGCGATTTTGGAGGAGGGGGAGATAGACGTGGTGGATTTGGAGGAGGAGATAGACGTGGTGGATCAAGAGGCGGATTTTCTGGGTCAAGAGGCGGAGGCGGAAGGTGGTAAATAATAATGAGCAATAAATGCAGCCGTTGCGGCAAAGAGAGGATTGTTGTCAAATCTCTTAAAGAAAAGGTAGGGAGTTCCTATGTTTTTTATAGAGAAATGTCCTGTCCTGATGCAGATTGCCAAAAATTGGTTGAAAAGGTTCTTTCCAATGAAGCAAAGAAAAGAGTTTTCATTAAAGACGAACAGCTTAAAAGAGAAAACGAACGCAAAATTCGTATTGCTAACAGCCTTAAAAATTAACTCTCAGCCATTCTTCAGCTTTGGCGTATAATATCCTTCTATATGAGAATATTGGTGGTTGAGGATGAACATAAAATTGCCAACTCCATAAAGCGCGGTCTTGAGCAGGAGCTTTTTGCGGTTGATGTGGCATATGACGGCGAAGAAGGCTACGATCTTGCGTCTTCCGAAGACTACGATCTGATTGTTCTTGATTTGATGCTTCCTAAATTGGATGGAGTTGCCATTTGTAAAAAATTAAGAAAGGAGGGGGTCCATGTTCCCATCCTGATTCTGACCGCCAAAGGTCAAATTAACGACAAAGTTGAGGGTTTGGATGCCGGAGCCGATGATTATCTTACAAAACCGTTTTCCTTTGAAGAGCTTCTGGCCAGAATCAGGGCACTTATCAGAAGACCTCATAAGGCACAAAATTTAGAATTGAGAATTGATAATTTACAATTAAATACAACAACATACGAAGTAAAAAGGGCGGGTAAAATTATTTCTTTATCAAATAAAGAATATTCTCTTTTGGAATATTTAATGAGACACCCAAACCAAATTCTTACTAAAGATCAAATTATTACCCATGTCTGGAATTATGAAGCAGATATTCTTCCTAATACAGTCGAGGTTTACATTGGTTACCTAAGGAATAAAATAGGAAAAGACTTAATTAATACCCGAAGGGGTTTCGGCTACAAAATATGTTCCAAAAAGCAAGAATAAAACTAACGGCCTTTTACCTTGCAATAATCATGCTCATAAGCATTTCTTTTAGTGTGGTTATCTATCAGGGATCTGTCATGGAACTTAACAGAATAGAACAAATACAGCGCTTCAGGCGCCCCTCTCTTACCTTGCCCGGAATTGAACCGGACATAATTGAGGAGACAAGAGGAAGAATTATCTTTGCTCTGTCTTTAATTAACTTAATAATCTTGGGGGTTTCTGGTACGGCCGGATATTTTCTTGCGGGAAGAACTCTAAAACCTATTTCAGAGATGCTTGAAAACCAAAAGCTTTTTGTTTCTGATGCATCTCATGAATTAAGAACTCCCCTAACCTCAATGAAGACAGAAATAGAAGTTGCGCTTCGTTCGAAAGATTTAGATCTAAAAGAAACTAAAAATCTTCTTTTCAGCAATCTTGAAGAGGTTAATAAAATGCAAAAACTAGCAAACTATTTATTGGAATTAAATAAGTATCAATCCGGAAACGGAAAATTAAGTTTTGGTAAAGTTAATCTTAAAAGTATTGCAGAAAAGGCAATTAAAGAAGTTCAAAGACCAGTAGAGGCAAAAAAAATAAAAATTATTAATAAACTGCAAAATGCTTACGTTACCGGAAACGAAGAATCGCTTGTTCAACTTGCTGTAATTCTTTTAGATAACGCAATTAAATATAGCCTCCCAGGAAAAGAAATTATAGTAAAAACAGGAAAAACAGCAACTGCAGGTGTTATGGAATTCAAAGATTTTGGGCTTGGAATAAGAAAAGAGGATCTACCTCATATTTTTGAACGCTTCTATCGAGTCGATATATCACGAAGCAAAGAAAAGACCGATGGATATGGACTGGGACTTTCAATTGCTGACGGCATTGCAAAATTAAACAACGGCTCAATAAAAGTCGAAAGCAAAGAAGGCAAAGGCTCAATCTTCATCGTCAGAATTTAAACCCAAACAACCCCTTAAGCATTTTTTCAGATTTAACCTTTACAGTAGTAAAAGTAGAAAGGAGAAAATAAATGCGCACTTTTAAAGGAAGTGTGGCCCAAGGCAAAAACTGCCTAAAATTTTAAAATAAAGTACTTTACCCCTCACCACACCGGTGGGGGGTTTTCAGTTTCCTCTCAGGATTGATATATAAACTCCTAAGGTGTAGATTTACACATATGAAAATTTGGGAGTGGTTTTTAAAAGACCAAAAGCGCTTGGTTATCGCCGGAGTTATTTTGGTTGTCTTTATTGGGTTAGGAATATATTTTTCAAAGAAGAATTCCAATAAAGTTACATATCAAACCTCAACTGTCCAAAAAGGGACCATTGTCTCTACCATTTCTTCTTCAGGGAAAGCACTGACGGCAGGGATTTTGAATATAAATACCTCTGCTTCCGGAGTTGTCAAAAAAGTATATGTTAAGGATGATCAAATTGTCTATGCCGGCCAAAAGATTGCAGATATAACTCTGGATTCGGCAGGTCAGCAGACTTATTCACAAGCCTTGGCAAGTTACCTCTCTGCTAAAAACAGTGTGGTTTCAGCAAATACCAGTTACTACACTCTTCAGGCAGCTGCCTTTTCGGCAAACCAGAAGTTTATTAACGACGCGGTTGCCAGAACCCTTTCAACAACCGATCCGACATATATTCAGGAATATGATGCCTGGAAAGCTTCGGAGGCAAATTTCCTGGCTCAGGGAACCTCAGTATCTCAAGCAAATGCCTCCTTCAATAATGCTGCTATTAATTTACAGCAAAATTCCCCGGTGGTTACTTCCCCATTTGCGGGAAAAATCGGAAACGTTGGGCTTGTGGAAGGAATGATTATAGTGGGGGGCAATTCACAGAGAATAGCAACAATTGAAAATGAGACAACCCCGATAGTTACTGTTACGGTAAGTGAAATAGATGTACCTAAAGTGAAAGTGGGACAAAAGGCGACCATTACCTTTGACTCAATTACCGACAAAACTTATACAGG
>JAPLZT010000037.1 GCA_026394855.1 Candidatus Woesebacteria bacterium | reverse complement strand
TGGGGATTCATGTAAGATCAATAATTCTGCTTACTCCAAAGGAAAAACCAACGGCGGGAATTTCGCGTCCTGCAAACATTCCGATCAGGTTATCATATCTTCCGCCTCCGCCTATGGATAATCCTCCCGGAGTGTTATTCAATTTTAATTCAAATATGGTTGAGGTGTAGTAGTTAAGACCTCTTGCAAGATACGGATTAAAGACAAAATCTTTGTTTTCTTCTAACCCATTTGATTTTAATTCCTCGAATATTTTTTCAAGTCTTTCGGTTTTTTGGACTTTTTCAAGTTTTTCGAGACTTCCTACTATCTTTTCTACCTCCTCTTTTCCTATCTTGTCTATCTTATCGATTGTGATAATTTGTTCTTTCGAAAAACCCAAATTATCAAATATCTCCCTGTCGTTTATTTGCATAATTGCCTTATCTAGTCCGATTGCCCTTGCTCCTTTTATAGCTGCTGTAATTACTTTTGCATCCTCTTTTGTGTCAGCTGAGCCTACTGTGTCAAAGTCAAACTGAGTGAGTTCTCTAGTTCTTCCTTTTTGCGGATTTTCTCCTCTAAAGACCTGACCTATTTGATATCGCGAGAAAGTAAGCAACAAATCTTGCCAGTGGAACCGTTAAATCATATCTTAGCGCCAGGCGCCTTCCACCTTTGTCTTCGAATTTGTATATCAATTTTTCTTCTTCTCCGTATTTACCCGTTAGAGTTTCGGCAAATTCAACCGTCGGGGTTTCAAGAGGGAGAAAGCCATAACCTTCCAAGACGTCTGCGATTTTATTAATCATTGAACGTCTTTTCTTGGCTTCCTCGGGCTTAACATCTCCAAAACCTTTAGGCGTAACTGGTCCTTTCTGCATGCTTAAATATTAAGCTTCTTAAAGAGTGGATTCAACTAGGAAGATTGTCCTTGCGGTAAAGATGTCTTTAATGGTTGTTCCAATTACAATTACGGTATTTTCAGCTTTTATGTTTTTACTTGATAATTTAGTTGCTGTTGAAATTGCCGCTTTATCACTCTCATTGATAATTATTTCTTTTTTGGTAATTGATTTTACTTTGCCGTAAATTATTTTAATTTGAGGGATCGGAGTGGGCTGGGTTATTAATATTCTTTTGGCATTTAGAACATGATTTCCGTTTCGATATCCCATGGCAACAATATAATCTCCAATTGCAATGTCTGCGAATTTTACTTCTTTGGCTGTTGGGTTTTGTTTTACGATAGTCAGACTATCGCCACTATTATCTCCACTTGCTGAAACCTGTTCAATTGTTCCCGAATCGGTTTTTAGCTGTATGGTTTTTTCCGCAATATCAGTTACCGTTCCTAAGTATGCCTTGGGACTATTTAATATATCCTCAACTTTTTTCAAGACCGTCTCTCTGACCCCTGATTCAGAAGATATGGTTTGACTATCGGGCCTTGGAGTTTCTAATTGAGTAGAATAAATAAGCCTTAACTCTTGAGAGGAAATATTTTTATTCTGATGAATCGACGAAACTATTATTTGATTTACTCCACCTGCTAAATCAATCTCTTTCTCAAATACTCCTTTATTATCAGCCTTAATCACATAATCATTTGAATCTGTTGAGATTACGACCCAGGAATCTTTTGAGGCAATTCCGGAAACAGTTTGCGGTAGGGAAGTTATTACATCATCATAATTTGGCTTGGCAATTGTTAGCCCGTCTTGATTATTAGGAGTCGGGGTGGGGGAGGAATCTGTGGGATTATCTTTTTTAAACGCAAAGTTAATTCTGTAAACACCAAAACCTATGATAAGTCCTAAGATAATTCCACCTATTACTGCATACCATACCTCTTTCCGCATCCTCGTAATATAAATTATACGCTTGAAAGTGTCAAGTTTGTTTGTTAGCATAGCGGTATGGATATACAGTATTTAGCTGGCGCATCATTTAAATTGAAAGGAAAAACTGCAACTATTTTAACCGATGCTTCAAGTTTTAAGGTAGAAGTGGAAAAACAGATAAAGATGGAAATTTCAGAACCCGG
>JAPLZT010000063.1 GCA_026394855.1 Candidatus Woesebacteria bacterium | reverse complement strand
AAAATCTATAAAAAAAATACCATAATACGATCAAAAATCAAATTAAATAAAAAATAAATTGCACGATGAATTTAAGTTTTAGATTATTCAGTGTTTTAATTAAGATTTCAAGATCCAGAACTCTTTTTAGCTTGTTTTTAGTTAAATTTAATAGATTAAAGTGCAAAACTTCAATCAAATTTTGGACAAAAATCTTAGCCTCTCCTCTATCTTTTATTTTGTCTATAAGTGCCAGTTTTTCCCCTGTTGTGAATTTAAAGAATTTTTCTGATTCTTCACTATGTACTATGTACTGTGTACTTTGTACTTTTATGACTTCGCATCTTGAAATAATTGTCGGAAGAACATTTTTTAAGTTTGAGGCGGTTAAAATATAGTAGATATTTTCTTGAGGTTCTTCCAAATTCTTTAAGAAAGCATTTACCGCCTCTTCAGTAGCTTCATCTATACTATTTATAAGTATTGCGGTCGGAGTATTAAACGTTAGTTTTGTAACATTTTTTAACTCTCTCGTATCGGCAATTTTATTCAAGGGGAATTCCAACGTTTTTGCCTTTAGTTTTGTAGCTAGTTTTTTACTATACGTTATGCCCTCTTCGCTATTACCTATTATCAAGTATGCATGCATTGTAAAAATTATGATATCATAAACTAATGCCCACTCTAAGTGACATTCTCGTTTCTCAAGGATCATTAACTGCCGAAAAGGCGAAGCTTGTCAAACTTACCCAAATTCAAACAGGCACACCCGAAGAAGACATAATTACCCAAAAAGAATTTGTAAATGAAACCCTACTGGCTCAGGATAAAGCAGTTTATTTTAATGTACCTTATATTGATTTATCTCAAATTCCGGCTTCCCCTGAGGCACTGGCGCTTCTCTCTCAGGATGTAGCCGATAGGTTTAAGGTTTTTCCGGTCTCAATCGATAAGGGAGGAAAAAAACTGGTCTTGGCAATGACGGACCCTTTGAACCTCTCCGCAATAGATTTTGTTGAGAAAAAAACCGGGTATCATGTTAAAGCGTCAGTTGCCGAAGCCTCAAAAATTAAAGAATTTATTGAGACTAAATATGCACAATCTCTTTCAAAAGAGGTGACCGAAGCTGTTTTTGAGGTTGCTGCAACTAGGGATGAAGTAAAAAGTTTTGAAGCAGGTTCTAAATTTGGTTTTATTAAAGAAGAGAAGATTGCCGAGATTGTTAGTCATATTCTTGAGTTTGCAATTCGTGCAAGGGCTTCCGATATTCATATTGAGGCTCAGGAGAAATCAACCAGGGTGCGCTACCGGATAGATGGAATTCTACAGGAGAAACTAACAATTCCAAAAGAAATTCATGATTCGTTAATTTCGCGAATAAAAATTCTTTCCGGAATGAAAATAGATGAAAAAAGGGTTCCTCAGGACGGACGCTTTAATTTCAAAGTTGCTGATCAGGATATTGATTTAAGAGTTTCTTCTCTTCCTACCTCCTGGGGAGAGAAAATTGTCATGAGACTTCTTAAAAAAACCGGCGGGGTTCCCAGCTTGGCAGAGTTAGGCTTAAGAGGACGCGGTTTAAAAAATCTTGAAGACTCTATTCTTAGGCCTCATGGAATTATTCTTATTTGCGGTCCAACAGGAAGTGGAAAAACTACGACCTTATATTCAATAATTTCAAAGATAAATACTTCTAAGGTAAATATTGTTACATTGGAAGACCCTATTGAGTATAAAATTGCCGGAGTAAATCAAGTTCAGATTAATCCTGCAGCCGGACTTACTTTTGCCTCGGGATTGAGGTCTTTTTTGAGGCAAGACCCGAACATAATTCTGGTTGGAGAAATTCGTGATCAGGAAACTGCTGATCTTGCCATTCAGGCTTCATTAACAGGTCATTTAGTTTTTTCAACACTTCATACAAATGATGCCTCAGGAGCTCTCCCCCGGCTTTTAGATATGGGTGCGGAACCTTACCTTCTGGCATCGTCTGTTACTGCAATTATGGCTCAAAGAGTTATTAGAAAAATTCACGATAAGTGTAAAACCGCATTCACTCCGGACGCTAAAATTGCCGAAGAAGTTAAAGCTAATTTGGGGAATCTTTGGCCAAGCGGGAAAGATGTCAAGTTTTATAAAGGTACGGGGGACGCTGAGTGCGGTAATTCCGGTTATTATGGCAGAGTTGGAATTTATGAAGTGATGCCTGTTACAGAAAAAATGAGCAAATTAATATTAGAAAGAGCCTCATCTGCCGATATCGAAAAGCTCGCCCGCGATGAGGGTATGATAACATTAAAACAGGATGGATATTTGAAGGTTTTGGAAGGGATAACGTCTATTGAAGAGGTACTAAGGGTAGCACAAGAATAATGAATATCAAAGAATTATTACAACAAACTATTGATTCGGGAGCATCCGATTTACATCTTTTGGCTGGTATCTCCCCTACTTTAAGAATAGACGGGGTTTTGGTTCCGCTTTCCAATTTTGGGGTAATGACGAGGGAAGCGGTTTCTGAACTTGTGAGCCAGTCAGTATCATCAGAGCAATTATCCAAAATTTCGGTTGATAAAGAAATAGATTTTTCACTGCCTTTTTCGGATAAAGCCAGATTTCGCGGAAATATCTATACCCAAAAAGGGGGAGTTGCGGCATCCTTTAGAAGAATACCTTTGGAAATTCCAACAATTGATTCATTGGGACTTCCCAAAATTATCCATTCTTTTACCGGTTTAAGACAAGGCCTTGTCTTAATTACCGGTCCTACCGGACACGGCAAATCAACAACCTTAGCTTCTATTTTAAATGAGATAAACGCAAACAGACTTTCTCACATTGTTACAATTGAAGATCCTATTGAATTTATTTTTAAGTCTCAAAAGTCGATTATTTCTCAAAGAGAAATGAATTCAGATACCCATTCATGGCGCGTGGCGTTAAGAAGTGTATTAAGAGAGGATCCTGATGTGGTTCTTGTAGGCGAGATGCGGGATTATGAAACAATTGCAGCAGCATTAACCGTTGCCGAAACGGGACACTTGGTTTTTGCCACCCTTCATACAAACTCCGCAGCCCAAACCGTAGATAGAATTGTAGATGTTTTCCCTGAAGAACAGCAGGGACAGATTAGGCTTCAACTATCCAATGTTCTCGAAGCAGTATTTTCCCAGAGACTTGTTGCGGCGATCCCGAAAGGCAGGGCACTTGCCTATGAACTTATGCTTGGCACGAATGCCATAAAAACGTCAATAAGAGAGGGAAAAAGCCATCTTATAGATAGTATTCTGGAAACTTCCACGGAAGCAGGAATGGTAACTTTAGAAAAGAGTCTTTCCGAACTTGTAAAGATTGGAAAAATAACACTTGATTCGGCCCAAAATTGGTCACTAAGACCGGAACTTTTATCCAGATTAGTCAGATCATGAAGAGATATTACTATAAAGCCAAAGACGGATTAGGAAAAACTGTAACCGGTGAAGTTGAAGCTTCCTCTGAAGGGGAAGCTGCAAAACTTGTAAGAAAGAAAAATCTGATTGCGTTTTACATACGAGCTGCTTCTGATAATCCGTTTGCCTTTTTAAAAAATTTAAGGGAAAAGGTTTCAATTAGCGAAGTTGCTACATTTACCAGACAACTCTCAACTATGATGAATGCCGGGCTTCCTATTACAGATGCCCTAATGATACTGCGGTCTCAAACCAAAGGATCTATGCAAAAAGTTGTAGCTAAAATTTCAGCTGATGTTGAGGGAGGAACGTCGCTTTCCGTTGCCTTTTCAAAACATACAAAAGTTTTTTCTTCTACCTATATCGCCCTTTTAAAATCAGGAGAAGCCGGAGGGGTTATGGATCAGGTTTTACTGCGACTTGCCGATAATTTGGAAAAAGAACAGGAATTTTCCGGAAAGGTAAAGGGTGCTTTAATATATCCTGCTGTTGTTATTGTGGGAATGTTTGTTGTGGGGCTTGTAATGATGATATTTGTAATCCCTAGGTTAACCTCTTTATATGGAGAATTTAATGCCGATTTACCGCTTCCGACAAAAATATTAATGGGAATATCCGGCTTTTTAGCTAAGTTTTGGCCGGTGCTTCTTGTTTTAGTCGGTGCCTTTTTATATTTTTTTCAGGCTTTCAAAAAAACTAAAGCCGGTAAAAGAAAAATTGATGAGCTTATTTTTAAAATTCCGATATTTGGCCCTCTTCAAAGGCAGGTTATGCTCACCGAACTTACAAGAACTCTTTCTTTAATGGTCGGCTCAGGAGTTTCAATCTTGGATGGAATGAATATCACTTCCGGGGTTGTAAATAATTCGGTTATGTCGGAGGCACTGGTCGATGCAGCCAAACAAGTTGAAAAGGGTTTTCCTGTTGCCTTTGCTTTCGGCAGGCACCCTGATGCATTTCCCTATATTTTAACCCAGATGATTGCGGTCGGAGAAGAAACCGGAAAAATGGA
>JAPLZT010000039.1 GCA_026394855.1 Candidatus Woesebacteria bacterium | reverse complement strand
CTGCTGTAAGCTTCCAATTCTTCGGGTAGCGGGTCTCTATTTTCCGGAGGCCGGGTTTTAACCATGTTGGTAATATAAACACTCTCGCGGGGTAAATGAATTGATGCAAGAAGTTTATTTAATAAAATTCCGGCATTTCCCACAAAAGGTTTTCTTTGAACCATCTCATGATAACCCCCAGCTTCTCCAATAAAAACAATTTCGGAATTGCAATTTCCATCTCCGGGAATTACGTCTTCAGGTTTTGCAACAAGAGGAAGATTTTTGTCATTCTCCATATCCTGTTTAATCTTTAACAGTTCTTCTTTTTTATCCATATTTACAAATCAAAAAATTCTACTCCATTTGTACCTGTGTCGTAAACAGCAAATGATGGTTCAATCGAATGAAGTGCCCCCGGAGAGACAACTTTAACTCCGTCAATAATTCTTTCGGATTTAAAATGTCTATGACCACAAAAAATTTTCTAAATCAATCTTTAACCATTGACCATTAACTATTTTTGCCATTTTCGGATCTATATCCGCGTTGCCTAAAACTCCATAAATCGGAATTTTACAGGAATAAATTATTTTAACTGCCTGTAAGTTATCCCAATCGCCACAATGAATTAATCCGTCCGCCTTTATTTTCTTGGCAAATCCCGCCACGAGTTTTAGGTTGGCAATGTTTCCGTGCGAATCTCCAATTACAACAATTTTCATTATTTATTGGGGCAGGAACTCTTTTATATTTGTTGGTGTTATCTTAAACGAAGTTCCTTTCTTTTCAACAATCATTCTTGCAACTTTTCTTACGATTCCATCGATCGTTCTTTCCAAAGTTCTTATTCCCGCATCATAACCTAAGGGTCTTACAATATTCGGCCAGACGTTTTCGTCTATCTGAAGGGCCCCTTCAGGAATCCCCGCAACTTTAATTGCTCGAGGTAAAACATATCTTTCCCCAATTGTAATTTTTTCCATATCGCTATATGAAGGCATACTAATTGGTTCAAGCCTATCTAGTACGGCAGTTGAAATAGCTGTTGTATTATTTGCTGTTGCAATAAATAAAACTTCCGAAAGATCAAATGGATAATCAATATAATGATCCGTAAAATTATGGTTCTGTTCAGGGTCTAAAAGTTCAATCAACACTCCCATAATAGATGCCCTTCCCTGATCCGTTACTCTATCTATTTCATCAAGAAGAATAACCGGATTCCTTGATCCCACTGTTCTTAATGCTTTAATAATTTTTCCGGGTTCGCTTTCTGCATGCATTCGGGATTGCCCTCTAAGATCAAAAGAATCCCCCATTCCTCCAAAAGGAATTCTAAAAAACTTTCTTCCTAAACTTTCCGCAATTGATGAAGCAATCGTGGTTTTTCCGGTTCCTACAAGTCCTACAAAGCAAAGAATTGGAGCTCTAAATATTTCTTTTTCTTCCCCCTTTTCCTTTTTTAACTTCATGACAGAAATATATTCCAGAATTCTTTCTTTTATCTCAGATAGTCCAAAATGGTTTTTATCCAAAACTGTCCTTGCGTTTACCAGATCCAGATTATCTTGAGTTCGCCCGTTCCACGGGAGTGTGGTTATCCAATCAATATATTTTCTAATCCTGTCAAATTCCGGTAAAAAAGTAGGAGACTGTGTAAGTTCCCCCAATTGATCAAGTCTGGTTAAAACTTCTTCCTGAAGTTTGGGTGGAATTGGAGTTCCTTTGACAATCTCACCAAGTTTAGTTATATCACTCTGGGCAGTATCCATACTTTACTTAAGTGTAGCATCTAATTTACCCATTTTGGCTGAGCAAAGTTACCCATATATAATTTAAGCAGATTTTCTTTCTCAAGTTTTTTTCCTTTAAATATTAAGTTTACAGATAATCCCTTCTTTGTTTCTTCGCTCCACATTTGATCAAAGACAAAATTTCCCAAAGAATAATAAACTTTGGTACTTCCCACCATTTCCATATCTTGAATCCAATGAGGATGGTGTCCAATAAGATAATCCGCCCCTGCTTCAGATAACTGCCTTGCTATTAATTTTTGATTCGAGTTTGCTTTAGATTTATATTCTTCTCCCCAATGAACAGACACAATCAAGATATCTACCTTTGTTTTAGAATTTCTAATCAAATCCAAATCTTTATCTTGCGGTCTGACCGTAACAAAATTAAATCCCAAAAATCCGAATTTTGTTTTATTCTTTTCTATAATCACCAAATTTCCATCACCCACCCATTTAATTCCGTTTAAGTCCAAATATTTCTTTGTTTGAATTAAACCCTCTTTTCCGTAATTTAAAATATGATTATTGGCCAAATTTACAATATCGACACCCGCATATTTAAGTCCTTCAATCATTTTAGGATCAGCACAGAACTTAAAACCGGAATCACCATACGGACAATTATCAATAATCGGGTTTTCCAAATTAGAAAAAACAATATCTGCACTTCTTAAGATATTTGCAACATTCATAAAAGGATAATTAAGGTTATTAATTTTTAAACTTTTGGTCATTACACTTCTTCCCAGCATTACATCTCCGGTAAAAATCAAAGATGTTTGTTTAACAACATTAAACAAACCGAAGTTTACAAACGTAGCCAAAGAAACTAATAATACTGAAATTATGTTCACTAAAATAGATTATACAGCTTACTTATATTCCCAAGTTTTTTCTATTAGATATACATTTACCTTTGGAATTATGTAAACTTTACATATAGTTATGGAAGGAAATACGATAGAAGTTAATCCAACAACAGTCCAAGATCAATTATTACCCGCTTCAGTAGTAAAGCCACAAACAGAACAACCGCCCGAACAAGATAATAAGTTAGCTGCAAAGTCTGCGGAAGTAAGAGCCAATACCTTGCTTCATGTCCAGAAAGTGAAACAACTTTTAGGTGAAAATTCAACTGAAGCTGAAATTCAAGAACCCGAAAAACATGTTGACTCGACAGATGTTTTGGAACAACTCAGAACGTTAGCAAAAGAAGAATCTATTTCTCCAGCCGAGTTTATTTCTAAAAGCAGAGAAGCCTTACGCACCGCGGCTCAAATAAGAAGGGGTGTTTATGCTGAGCAGAAAGAACTGGAAAAACAAACTTTATCACAAGAAAGCGATATTATGTGGGGAGTTGATGACAGGGTCGAATATTTAAAGGGTGCAAAGGGTATTAAAAAACTTTCTGCTTCATTGGAAAAAAGGTATTTGGGACATCAAAGAATTGCCAAGCAAGAAAGGCTTGATTACTTAAAGTCTCAAAATAGAACGAGGCAGCAGCTATATGACCAAATCAAGAGTGAGCAGGTACCGGTTTTAGTGAAACAAGAGCAAACAATATATGCCGAAATTGGTAATGAAGTTAGAGCTATTAGGAAAGATTATGGAGAGTTGTTGCAGAATATTTTCCAAGACGACACTATAACAGCGGACTTAAGAAGGGTTTACATTCAACAAGTAGTTGCTCCGGTGGTTGACAAATTTGTTGAAGAAAAAGATCTTCCGGCCAGCAAAAAAGAAGATTTCTATGCAACTCTACAAACTTGTATCAATCACAGAGAAGAACCAGAAGAACAAAAACAAACATATGAAGAGAAACTGGAGAATTTCTATGAGGCAGGATTAGGCTATAATTTTAGATTTTATTGCGCACCACTATTGGATGACCCCTATGACAAGGAAATTGTCCAGCTTTTTATAGCCAAAATAGCAGCTGAAAATATAAAATTCATAGAAAGAGAAGCGGAATCACACCTAAAAGACTATCAGGAAGAATCGAACGTGATTTTCTCTAGTAGAAATCGTATTTGGGAAGTTGTCAGAGATGCTATAGAACCGCAGACAGCTCTCGGGAATTCTATACAAACTCAAATAGGACAGCGTACAACAATCTTAGATTATGAATGCATGCGTCTATGGCAAGCAATGCAATCTTCACAAGTGGCAAATGAGGTTTTTGGCGAAACGCTTCAGCAGCAAGACAAAGAGTTCTATTCAACAATCATAGACCAATCATTTACCCATCAGGAAGATATTGGTTTACTTTATTACTATCCTACTCCAGAGGCGATAAGGAATCTTGTTCTGATGACTGCAGTAGATGAGCTATATGGTCTTGGATCAGCAATAAATGCGACCAAAACTCTCGAGACTCTAGCAAAACGGCCTGACTGGAAGCAATGTCTGGATAGTGCTGAAATAACCTTTCCACTACTTAAAACAATAAGGCCGGTTTTGGAATCCGGTGATTGGAAGGAACAACCCAATAATAACACTCAATCAATAATTAAAGACCTGTCAATCGCTATTATTGACGGTAAGCCTGACAATCTAAAACTGATGGATCTAGCTACCGCAGCATTACCGAATAGTGTGATTTTAGACATTTTGACAAAAAACGGGACTATTAATGAAGCCACGAAAAATACTATTGAAGAGGTAGATATTCTTTTCAAGAGTCTTGAGGATAAAACAACTCAAACAACTCCATATCAGGGAAGCCACTCTTATTTGCAAGATAAACTTCGGGATGCATTAAAGGATACTGTCCGGGCATACAGATTTAAATCTACTAGTGAATCGGTTGAATTGATTAACAGATTGAGTATGTTAGCGAGGAAAGTACTAGATAACCAATCCAACTTTTCTGCCCTGGATTATTTCTTATCGCAAGAAGTTGTCGAGGTTTTAGCTGATAAAAGGGTAGACTCAGAGCTGGTGTTTCAATTTCCAGAACACGCAAAGGCACTGATGGATAAAAAATTTAAAGAAACACGATCATTTATATACAACCACAGCGATACTCTACTCCAAAATGTAGCAGATTTAAGGTTCTTGAACAATATAGTAGGAGAGTTTGGACAAAAAGCAGATCCCCTTATTAGGGGATATCAAGAGTGCCTTGCTGCCAACGTAATATCTACAACAGATAAAGAGCTTATTCCTGAGTTTGCTCGACAGTTTAGAGTTATATCTCCGAGAATAATTCAAGGGTATAAGGAAGCGAAGGAAGCGGGACACAAAAAGGTTTATATTGCTCAACTCCAATCTTTAGCCGAGAAAATGACCGGTTCTGGTACGTTTACCGAAGAGGAGAGACAAAAGCCGTTTTATAAAGATCTTTTAAGACATGTTTATTCCAATAACAGTGGCCAATGGAGTAGTTTTAAAAGCAATGAAAGTTGCCCTGACAGGAGTAGTGATTTAGCCGAGTTTAAAATCAAACCACGATACGAAATTGACCTCTTATCTCAAAGTGAAATACGAGTTAAAGAAGGAGAAACCCTGGATATTTCAGTTAAAGAAAGCGTACAAAAACCAATTTTGGAGGTAGCTGAAAAAATGAGCGTGTTGAATCATGATAAGGAAAAGGTTCAAGTAGCTCTTCAAGAAAATGTTGATAAAACTTTAGACGAGATTTTAGAAAAGGGTGGATTGCAGAATATCAATTTGGAATCTGTTACTACATTAGACGAAAAATTGTTCTTAATTCTCACTGATTCGATATACGGGAGCAGGTCAGTTGATTCCAATGCGATTAAAAACCTAATTATCACTTATGAGTTTGCTAATTTCGATGATATTAGTGATTACATAGCTGGTACAAGCGACAGGGTGGGCCGGGCCAACAATCAAGATTACGCCCTTCTTTGTGAAGTGGGAACTTTTTATTCGGACCGTATTAAGGAAGTAAATCGTAGACTGGTTCAGGCAGCGTGGAACAATCCGACAATCGTAGCTACAATGCCGGAATATTTTAAAAAGTTGGCTCAGGATACAACAATGGCCCAGCGAAAAGATATGATAAATAGACTTCAAATAGATCGATTAGGAACTTCAGAGAGTTTTGTAAAACAGGCTGGTAAAATGTTAGAAAAGAGAAAAGGCAGAAAATATACA
>JAPLZT010000016.1 GCA_026394855.1 Candidatus Woesebacteria bacterium | reverse complement strand
GATCTTGACTACCCTAAAACGCATACGACCAGAATTAAATAACGCAGCAGAGGCATTGAAAGTAGCGTTTACTGAAACAATATCCGGCCGGTATCCGGAAGCCCGGGGAAATGGACTAAAATTTGTTAGATCAATCATTATTGCCAATTCATTCACCCTCTATTTTCAAACGGGTGATGTATATCTATACTTAAAGGAGAACAAAAAATACATTACCATAAAACCAGCAAAAGTATCTATTGGAGGTTGTTTTGCTACAATAGGATTTAGGGATTTGATATGATAAGCAAAGCTTGTCACAAACTACGTTTATGATTAATGAATTTAAACCTGTAATAAATAATAGGAATTTTAGATTTCTTTGGGTTTCTCAAATTCTTTCTCAACTAAGCATAAACATAATGAACTTTGTTTTTTTGATTAAGCTTTTTGAGGTAACGGGGTCTGCAATTTCTACATCACTTCTGTGGGTAGCTTATTCACTTCCTGCAATTCTCATTGGACCTTTTGCTTCAGCAATCGTTGATTTAACCGATAAAAGAAAAGTGCTTTTTATTACAAATTTTCTTCAGGCTTTAACAATTTTGCTCTACGCCATATTTCCCCACGCCAATATTTTTATTCTTTATGAAGTTGTATTTATTTATTCACTTTTGAATCAATTTTATGTTCCCGCTGAGGCAGCCTCTCTTCCTTCCATTTTGCCTAAAGAAAAACTAACTCAGGGAAATAGCCTTTTTTTCCTAACCCAGCAGGGATCTTTAATTTTAGGATTCGGAGTTGCGGGACTTATAAAGCACTATTTGGGATTTAATAACACTCTTTTTGTTTGTTCGTTCTTTCTTTTCGTTGCTTTTATAAGTACGATTTTCCTTCCGAAACTTACAAGCGGAAATAAAGTCCCCAAACAATTTGAGGAAGCTGTAACTAAGTTTTTCCGTCACATTTTTGAAGGCTATCAATTTATTAAAAACGAAAGAAAAGTCTTTACCCCCGTACTCATGCTTATTTGTTTTCAGGTAGCTTTACAAATTTCTATTGTGGAAGTACCGATTATTGCCAAAAACTTACTGTCAATTCCTCTTAATACAGCCGGTATTTATCTGTTAGTTCCTGCAGGAATCGGAGCGATTTTAGGAGCAATGCTTTTACCTAAACTTATTGCTAGAGGCTGGAGGAAAAAAAGGATAATTGATAATTCGCTTCTGATAATAGGAATCATTATATTGGTATTTACATTTATTATTCCAACCTTACCTTACTATTTCAGGGTTATTTTATCTTTCTTGTCGATTATGCTTCTTGGCCTTTCCTTTTTTGGCGTGATTATTCCTTCGCAAACATACCTTCAGGAGTGGACACCCAAAGAGCTAAGGGGACGGGTTTTTGGAAACTTTTGGTTTTTGGTTGCAGTACTTTCAGTCGTACCGGTTGTTTTTGCAGGAAGCATTGTAGAAATTTTAGGTGTTAGATTTTTCCTTTTTCTAATATCGTCGGTTGCAATTTCTATTTATATTGTTTCAAAAAAATATGGTGACAGGTTTTTGTCAGGATAATTTAAGCATGAGTAAATTAATACCCATCATTGGTTTAGAAGTGCATATTGAGTTATCAACCAAAACAAAAATGTTTTGCGGCTGTTCTCCAGACCATTTTGGTAAAATTCCTAATACACAAAATTGTCCCATTTGTTTAGGTCTTCCTGGGGCACTTCCTTTTGCAAATTCCGAAGCAATTAACTCTGTTATTAAGTTTGGTATGGCTTTTAACTGCAAAATTAATTCTTTTTCTAAATTTGACAGAAAGCATTATTTCTACCCGGACCTTCCCAAAGGCTACCAAATTTCTCAATATGATTTACCCCTTTGTGGACAAAGTTTAGATGAAGCTCCCTCGACCTTACGGTCGGGGTATCTTCTCCCCATGCTTCGTCGGGAGCGGAATCCCTCCGAAGCGAAAAACTCTTCGCTCTCATCTACGGGCTTACGCCCGAGGTATTTCGCGAAGGGGGATAAACTTATTACAAGAATTCACTTAGAAGAAGATACAGCAAAACTTGTTCATCAGGAAGGAAAGACGCTAATTGATTTTAACCGTTCGGGAGTTGCCTTAATGGAACTTGTAACGGAACCGGATTTTCATGATGCGGAGACAGTTTCCTCTTTTTTGAAAGAAGTCCAACTAACTGCAAGATATTTGAGTATTTCAAACGCGGATATGGAGAAAGGTTCCATGCGTTTAGAAGCTAATATTTCTCTTTCTTCCGATGGAAGCTTACCTAACTACAAAGTAGAACTTAAAAACATAAATTCTTTTAGGTTTTTAGGAAATGCAATAAATTCCGAAATTGAAAGACAAAAAGAACTCCTGACTAAAGGAGAGAAAGTTATTCAGGAAACGAGAGGATACAATGAAAAAACCGGAAAAACTTTCTCCCAAAGGGTAAAGGAGGAAGCTAAGGATTACAGATATTTCCCGGAACCGGATATACCGCCCATTAGAATAAGCAAATTACAAATCTCAAATCTCAAATTGCAAATTCCGGAATTGCCAAACCAAAAAAGAAAAAGATTTGAAGAAACATATCAATTACCTGAAGATTATATAGAGATATTAATTAGTGATGTAGAAAAAGCCGACTACTTCGAGCGGGCTGTAAAAACAGTAAAAGACTTTAGCCCAAAGACGATTGCAGATTTAATAATTAATAAAAAATTTGATATTGCAAAAATATTAAAGTTGACTAAAGTAGAGTACGCAGACAAAAGTGAAGTCGAAAGAGCAGTTAGAAACGTAATTGAAGAAAACAAAAAACCCTATGAAGATTACAAAAACGGGAAAGGGCAAATATTAGGATTTTTAATAGGCCAAGTCCAAAAGAAATTAAAGGGAACGGGTGATATAAAGTTGGTAAGCGAGTTATTAAATAAAAATTTATGACGGAAGGTGTAGATTCTTTAAGAAAGTCTGTTAAATTAGCCAGTGGGTTAAGATTTCGGGGATATAAAACCAGAAGGGAATTAGCAGGTGAAAGTTTATCAGATAATTTGACGGGTTTGCTAAACAGAAATGGATGGAACCAAAAAGTTTCTGAATATTTAAAACATGGTGAACGAACTGGCGAGAATGTTTCGTTCATTTTCATCGATCTTGATGATTTAAAAACCACAAATGATACTAAAGGACATGATGCGGGGGATGATATTTTGAAAGGATTTTCAAAAATTCTTACGAAAATTGGAAGACAATCAGATTTAATAGCAAGATATGGCGGTGATGAATTTACAATTTGTTTACCCGCGACCGGGTTAGATGAGGCAAACAAAATGAAGGATAGGTTGTTGGAAAATGCGGGGGATATAAAAATTAGTGTTGGGATTGGAACCACACTAGAAGATGCTGACAATGCTATGTATAAAATGAAAAAATTACACAAAAATGGCTAAGTTTGTGCATCTTCATGTCCATACAGAATATTCGCTTCTTGATGGATTATCTAATGCCTCTTCTTTACTTTCTTTTGTAAAAGAGCAAGGAATGGATGCTCTGGCCATTACAGATCATGGCGCGATGTATGGTGTTATAGATTTTTTTAAAGAAGCCAAAAAACAAAGTGTAAAACCAATTATCGGAATTGAAAGCTACATGACTACCGGAAACATGACTTCCAAGGATAGACAAAACTTTCATTTAATTTTGCTTGCTAAAAACAACGACGGATACAAAAATTTAATGAAACTAACCTCGGAGGCGCACCTTGACGGTTATTATTACAAACCCCGTTTCGATAGAGAAACTTTGAAGAAGTATTCCAAGGGTCTTATTTGCACATCTGCCTGCCCCCTGGGAGAAATCGGACAGGCTTTAATTCAAGATGATTATAAACAGGCCAAAAAAACAGCGCAATGGTTTTTAGATGTGTTTGGTCAGGATTATTATCTGGAAATTCAAAGACACGGTTTTGATAAATGGGTTACGGATGCGAGTAATTTAGAGATTAAAAGGTCGCTAATTACCGTTTCCGAAAACTCGAAAAAGGTAGAAGAAGGTGTAATTAGATTAAGCCGGGATTTGGGGATTGCCCTTGTTGCCACAAATGATGCCCATTATGTAAATAAGGAGGATGCCAGAGCCCAGGATGCTCTTGTCTGCATTGCAACGGGAAAGACAGTCTCTGACACAAATCGTATGCGCTATATTGATACTCCTGATTTTTATATAAAGACACCCTTCGAAATGAGTCTTTTATTTAAAGATTTTCCTGACTCTCTCGAAAACACGGTTAAGATAGCTGAAAAGTGCAACGTCGAAATTCCCTTGGGTAAGTGGTTTTTTCCGGAGTTTGACCTGCCAAAAGGAAAGACCTCTGACGATTACTTAAGAGAACAGGCTCGAGAAAAACTTAAGGAAAAAATTCCCAATTTTTCAAAGGAAGTAAAAGAGCGGCTTGAACATGAACTAACAATTATTTGTCAGAAAGGATATGCCCCTTATTTTTTGATTGTTATGGATATGGTCAATTGGGCAAATGAAAAAGGAATTATTACAAATACCAGAGGCTCTGCCGCAGGAAGTTTGGTATCCTACACCTTGGGAATTACCACAGTTAATCCTTTAACTTACTATCTTCCATTTGAAAGGTTTCTTAATCCTTTTAGACCTTCTCCTCCTGATATTGATTTAGATGTAGCCGATGACAGACGGGAAGAAATTATAAATTATATATCCGAAAAATACGGTAAAGAAAGTGTTGCCCAAATCTGTACATTCGGAAGAATGCTGGCAAGAGGAGCAGTTCGCGATATAGCCCGCGTTTTAGGCTATCCATATGCAATAGGAGACAGAATATCCAAACTAATACCCATTGGTTCACAGGGCTTTCCCATGACTATTGAAAAAGCCTTAAATGAAACCCCCGATCTTAAAACCTTTTACGATACGGATTCCGATGCCAAACTGGTAATTGATTTAGCTAAGCAAGTGGAAGGAAACACCAGACACATTTCGGTTCATGCAGCAGGCGTTGTTGTTGCGCCCGGAAAATTAACAGAGTTTACCCCAATTCAGAAGGAACCTTCGGGGGAAAAGATTATCACTCAGTATGAAATGCACGCCTGTGAGGATGTCGGCTTAATTAAATTCGATATTCTTGGTATTAGAAATCTTTCGATTTTAGGTTCTTCTGTTGATATTGTAGAAAAGCTTACTGGAAAAAGGGTTGATATAAGAAGCATTCCGTTTGACGACAAAAAAACCTTCGAAATGCTCACCCTTGGTGAAACAATGGGAGTTTTTCAGCTTGGCGGATCCGGAATGACAAAGTATCTTAAAGAATTAAAGCCAACAAGAATTGAAGATCTTATGACTATGGTTGCTCTATATAGACCGGGACCTATCTCCCAAATTCCTGAATACATTAAAAGAAAGCATAACCCCAGGCTTGTTAAATATCTTGACCCCAGAATGGAGAAATTTCTGGGTGCTTCCTTTGGCCTAATTGTATATCAGGATGATCTTTTATTCTGTGCTTTGGATCTTGCCGGATATACCTGGGAAGAAGCGGATAAATTCAGAAAAGCAGTCGGTAAGAAAATCCCTGAAGAAATGGCCGCACAAAAACAAAAATTTGTGGACGGGATAATTAAAAACGGCCAGACAAAAGATTTTGCCGAAAATTTATGGAAATTATTCGAACCTTTTCAATCTTACGGATTTAATAAAGCTCATGCCGCATCCTACGGAATAGTTGCCTACCAGACCGCTTACATGAAGGCAAACTACCCGGTAGAATATATGACCGCACTTTTTAGCGCAGAAGAAGGAGATATAGATAAAATTTCGCTGGCAGTTAGTGAATGTAGAAGAATGAAAATAAAAGTTCTTCCGCCTGACATTAATGAATCAGATTTTGGTTTTACGATTACCGAAAACAAAAACTCTTTAACC
>JAPLZT010000130.1 GCA_026394855.1 Candidatus Woesebacteria bacterium | reverse complement strand
TTGGATCTCCACGTGTCTCTGTCGCTACAAGTAAATCCAGTTTTGATAATAACTCCGGATGCTTTTCATATTTATTTTTTCTTCCTCCGCCTTTCTTGCGAACACGTTCAATAGGAAATTTTATGGTGCCTTCTTTCAGTTGCTTTTTTCCTAAAGTTATAGTTGGTCTTGATTTATTACTGGCTTTTGAAACTATAGAAACACCGTTATGACCAATGGCTTCTGCTTCTAAAGCACAATAAATACGCTGCTGTTTTTCGTTTAGAAATGGCAGCATCTTTTCGATTTTTTTTTCAAGTGGTATTTTCATGCAGGCAAAGGTAATATTTATTTTCTAATTGTAAAGTTTATTTATTAACAATCCCTAAATGAACCAGCAACTGAATTGGGCGGCAGTTGGACAGAAAAGAAAATAACGCAAAATGGAATATAATCCAGCTCGACGGGGTAATGTTCCACTAATGGAAAAAATAATAAACAGAAAATTTGAAACAGAAAACAATTTACCAATGCATACAGAAGATTTAATAATCCTGCTAAAAGAATTAACGGAATATCCGGTTGAAAATACCTGGATAGAGTTTAAGCTAAATAAAGGCAGTATTACTAACGAATAGATAGGTGAATATATTTCAGCGATGAGTAATGGCGCTACATTTAGCAACAAACCTTTTGGCTATCTTATATGGGGTGTTGAAGATATTACACATTACATAAAAGGAACAAATTTTAGTTTTTTCAAAGCAAGGCAGGGTAACCAGGATTTGGAACTTTGGCTTCGAAATTTATTACATCCAAAAATTAATTTTGAAATTTTTGAGTTTCTCAATAATGAAAAGCACATTGTTTTATCACGTATTCCCAGTGCCAAAGGGGAGCCGACACATTTTCAGAAAAAACCGCATTTATCAGGATTGGAAGCAATAAAACCGACCTTAGAAACTTTCCGCAATATATACGCCTTATTTATAATTCACAGGAAGACTGGATCGCTAAAATTATTGATAAAGAAAATATCAGTGATTTAGACCAGGAAGCAATAAAAATTGCACGAAAAAATTCAAGGAAAAATGCACGAAAGCAAGTTTTTTTAATGAAATTGACAAATGGGATAATGCTACTCTTTTAGATAAAGCAAAAATCACCATAAATGGGAAAATTACCAATACTGCAATTATTCTATTGGGGAAAGAGGAATCTTCTCACTATTTATTACCTTCAATAACCGAAATAACATGGAAATTAGAAACAGAAGAAAAAGCGTATGAACATTTCGGACCCCCTTTATTATTGAATACTACCAAGATATTGCAATTTATTCGAAATATAAAATTCAAATTCTTTCCTGACAATGAATTGCTTGCCACCACCGTTGATAAATATGATACCCGGACGATTTTAGAAGCTATGCACAATTGTATAGCGCATCAGGATTACTCATTAAACAGCAGAATCATTGTAACAGAAAAGATTGATAAATTGATTTTTCCCAATGCAGGTAGTTTTTTTGAAGGGCATCCTGAAGATTTACAGAAGGTGACAAAACACCGGAGAAATAAAGGAATCCCTGGCTTGCTCATGCAATGGTCAATTTAAGAATGATTGACAGGTTATGCTATGGAATTTTTACAATGTATATATCGCAAAGAAAGCGGTTTTTCCCAATGCCCGATTATAAACTTCAGAACTCCTCACCTCTCGCAGTTTGAAAGCGAAGAAGTTTTAAAGATC
>JAPLZT010000098.1 GCA_026394855.1 Candidatus Woesebacteria bacterium | reverse complement strand
TCTCACGTTGGCAAATTCTTTTTCGCCTGATTCTTTTTGCTGTTTATTGATTTTTTCAAATGACTTTTTTGGCATAAAAACTTCACCGGAAATTTCTAAATCTATCGGTTCTTTTAGCTTAAATGGGATTGCTTCTATCGTTTTCACAGTGTGAGTCACGTCTTCTCCTTCTACTCCATCTCCTCGAGTAAGAGCCCTTATTAGCTCTCCTTTTTCATAGTGAAGAGTGATGTTTAGCCCGTCTAATTTGAGTTCGCATACAAATTCTATTTTTTCGTCGACTAGTTTGCTTATTCTTTCGTACCATCCTCTTATTTCTTCTTCTGAAAATACGTCTTCCAAGCTTTTTTTCTGGGTAATGTGCTTAATTTTTTTCAATTTTCCGGAAAGTACACTCCCAACTCTTTGGGTTGGTGAATCTGGAGTTATGAGGTTTGGAAAGGTAGCTTCCAGCTCTTTTAATTCTTTTTTTAGGGAGTCTCTTACTGATTCATCCACTTCAGATTTATCCAGCACAAAATAGTCGTAATTCAACTTTAGAATTTTTTCTTTAAGTAGGGTTATGTGTTTCTTCGCTTCCTGCTGGTTCATGATTGAGTTTTGTGGCTTTTTCTGGTATAATAGCGGGATTAGTCGAAGTTTAATTTATTTAATACTCACTTGCAAGTATGGGAGAAACCGAATCAGTTAATCACTTTGAAAGCGATAATGAATTACAATCTGACCCTTCTGCAGAGGCTCTTAAACAAAGGGTAACTCTACAAGGTGGTATCACTGAACCGAAAGTAGAAAACGGGGCTCCTTCAAAAGATGAGGCTCTCAATAAGGCTACGGATGGAGATCCTAAAGCAAAGGTTGAAGCTTCTACCATGGTTGAAGCTATTTTACATAATCCCGAGAATGTTAAAGCTTCTGAACCTGGTGGTGCATACAAGGTTCCGGAAGGACGAATGTTATATAAATTTATTTCGACCGGGCTTGAGCAATTGATGGCAGAAAATCCTGACTTTGCTAAATCAAGGACAATTCAGACTGCTTACGTACTATCTAAATTTTTCGGAGAATTTTTGAATTTTAATGTTTCACCTAAAGAATATTCGTCTTTTGTTGATGCTGTTTATCCTCAAGAAACTATGAATGAAAGCGAGATAAAGAAAACTTTTGAAGAAAAATATGGGAAAAACAAAGATGACACTAAAGACGCGTATGGTTTTAGAGATCAGTGTGCCAAGACAAGCAAAGATTTAGAAGATGCAAAAGGAAGGCTTGAGAAAGCGTCTGCTGCTCAAAAAGATCTTTTGACCGAGGAAGTTAAATTTTTAGAAAACAAACAAAAGAATCAGGAAAAAATTTATAAAAATTTAGTTAAAGGCAAAGAGAAAGCTGATACGTGGGAAAAATTTTTATCGGGTCTTACTGATAAAGAAAAAGACGGTTTACAAAAACGTTCTAAAGAAGTTTCTGTCGATGAATTTAAAGGGAAGGAATATGCCGATGCCAAAATATCTGCGGCCTACGTGAGTGGAGTTTTGGGCATTAAACTAGAGGATAATGATCCAGAAAAGCTTTATGCAAAATTTCTGCATACCAGATATGAGGACAAGACTGTTGCTGATAAA
>JAPLZT010000116.1 GCA_026394855.1 Candidatus Woesebacteria bacterium | reverse complement strand
ATGATCTGTTTGAGCAAATTTATCCCAATTGTGAATTGGAGTATAAGCATTCCAACTGCCGAAAAGATGCGTCATGGTCCCTTCAACCCGGTGACCTAAATCCTCCAGCATTTCCGGTACACCCCGTTCATAACTAAAACCCATAACATTAAGTTGTTTTTGGCAGGTGGTAAAAGTAATTGCCGGGCCGTTAGTACTAAAGGCATTTGGCCCAACCATGATTGCTTCCCAGTAGCCAAACCACGGGGCACCCCAAAGCCACAATTCATCAATTGCTCCGCTGTTTCTTTTTTCGCAAACCTGAAAATCTGTTAGAATTTTTTGATAATTAACCATTCCCTCATCGCAGTTACGATTGGGTACGCATTGCAAATATGAATCATCGTTAAAATCAAAGCCATTTTGCTTAAGCGGAAAATCATCAACCTCATCCCATTCGGCAATTTCATAATTAACATAGCCTCCGCTAACCTGTCTAACGTCATTAATATACTCCTGAGACAAAGTCCGGGGGTTATTCCACCAGTAGTAGTACTCCGAAAGTTTTATATTATTCTGGCTTTCTATAACAGGATCGAAATTAATAACCATCACTTTTTTAGTAACAGACGGAGTGATATTTCCAGCTAAAATTGTTTTCGGTGGAAGCAAAAAGGCAACGGTAACGAGGAAAGGAATAAAAATCGCAGTTCTTTTTCTTATTTTCATCTTTTTCTCCAATTCCCTACCAATATATTATATAGTCAAAAAGATTCACTTTGATACAATTTCAAAAATCGCTGCCGAATTAGCTTTGAAATACTGATTTGTTGACCACTCTGCGGAAGTTGTGGCAACATCCTGCAAAAGCGAATCGCCCAGAAAATCAATCCTTTTAAAAGAAAAATTACCGGAGGGAAGATTCACAAGCATTATGGGAACCACTTCATCATGCATTCCTTCCGGATCGTAATTAACAACCAAAATTTTAGTAATTCCCCCGTTAAGCTTCTTGGACAAAGATTTTACCCAACTCCCCTGTCCAAAAACATTGAGCTTTGTTCCCCCAATCATATTATTTAAGAAGGCTATTGCATTTCCTCTGGGTTTTATTTCCGGGGTTCCAAACTTTTCGTGGGTTATAAGGCCCCACCTTCCCCAAAGTTTCTTATCAGAGTTTGCTCCATCTTTTATTTCAAAAGTGAAAGTCCTGGTAACTTCATTTTGCAAGACAGCAGAGGTAGCAATTTGATGAATTGCGCCAAAGGCGTTATCATAAACCGGATCGTTTTCCGAATTCGGACCCGTTTCGGAAATAATGGTTTCCTTGGTACCCAAATCATAATAGTCAGCAAGAAGACTTCGGGCTTTGGCAACATCGCTTAGGTAATCATCAAGATTTTTACTGTATCTATGCCAGCTTATAAAATCCAAGCGTAAATTATTTTCCGAAATAAAATCAAGAAGTTCTTTCATCCAATTATCATAGTAGCCAGTCGTTGCCGGACCACCGAATTTATAGGACAGGGTATCTACTGCACGGGAAGCCCCAAGTGCTTTCCGCTTATGTGTTCGATGGTTTTTTGTACCAAAAGCTCCCATAAAGACCAGTCGGAAGGAATACTGGTTATGTCCCCATCTTGAGCCAGATTGGGTGGCATATAGGAAAGGGAGATAAAAGGTTTGGCACCAATTGCTAAAATATCTGATATCACCTGATCCAGCTTTTGAAAATTGTCAGAGGAGGGATCGTAAAAATCAAACACATGGTCTATTCTTATATATTCCGGCTGAAGAGATTTTACCTGAGAGATGACGGGCCGCAGCATTCTCCCATTATCTTCCCCGCCCTGAGCAAGATTGCGCCAGGTATCCGAACTTTGACCATAACCTGCTGTCATATCAACAACCAAATTCGCGGGAACCCCTGAAGCCTTGGAGAAATACTTTACCGCGCTTTGAACTAAGATAACACCAAGAGGAAGAGCCAGTAAAAGAAAAAGCGAGCCGACCAACTTAAACATTTTCTTCCTATCTATCACTAAACTAGATTACCACATTTTGTGGTTCGAAACTACTTATTGACATGAACGTAATTTATATCTAAATTATATATAGTCAGTTTTTACTATTACAATAGTATGGAAAAAATCGAAAGAGCACTTTTGACCTCAGGAATAGTTCTTTTGCCTTTAGTCTTTTGGCCGGGTATTCTTTCCCCTTTTGAAACACCCAAAATATTAATAGTTGCCGTATTTGCCCTGCTTACACTTTTAGTTTGTTCAATAAAAATTGCAATTAGGGGAAGCTTAAATTTCAAACTATCAAACTTTGATCTTCCGGTTATTCTTTTAGCACTTGTCTATATTGTCTCCGCTTTAATTAAAACTCCAAATAAGCTTGATGCCTTTTTTCTTCCGGGGACCGCCTTAATTATTCTTTTGGGAGCTTTATATTTTCATCTGGCCGGAAGTCTCTTTTCGGAACACAAAAAGTCCCTTGCAGCCTCCATTTTTGTTTCGGGAATTTTAGCATCGGTTGCCTCTCTGCTTTTTGCCTCGGGAGTTTTTGCCAAAATTCCCGGGATTCCGGCATATTTAAAAAATTCTGTTTTTTCACTTTTGGGGGGAAAACTTCCTGAAGCAATATTTTTGATTTCGGTTCTTCCTCTTGGAATTGCACTTTTAGCCGAAAGCAGAGATTTGATTAAAAAGATTTTCTGGGGCATCTCTCTTGCCGTTGTAATTCTTTCCGCTTCTCTTTCTATCTATAATATGCTTCCGGGAAAATTGGGAGCTGTTAGCCTTCCTTCATTCAAAACATCCTGGGCGGTTTCAGTTGATGCATTAAAAGATAGTCCATTTTTGGGAATTGGGGCAGGCAACTATATCACAGCCTTTAGCCGATTTAGACCGGTTAATGTGAATTCATCTGACAGCTGGGCTTTGACATTTACAACCTCGAGAAGCTTTTTGTTGACGAGTCTTACCGAAACCGGAATTATTGGTTTTATTATTTTAGCCGCGCTTCTTTACCAAATCTACAGATTTGTCAAAAAATCCTTAAACAAAAAACTATTAAGTTCACCTTTCGAAGCGGGAGTATTTGCATCCCTGGCGCTCACAGTTGCCTCATTTGTTTTCTTTCCTTTTTACTTAACAACCGTTTTCTTATTCTTCCTGATTTTATCTATTGTATCTTCAAAACATGAAGTTAATATCAATTTGAAAACTGTTAATGAGTCAAAAGCGGCAGCAAGGCTTCCGGCAATTGTACTTTCTCTAGTTATGATCGCTTTGATTTCGGTGGTTTCATTCATGGGAGGAAAAATTACACTGGCGGAATACAACTTCGCTAAGGCTCTTTTGGCAGTTAACAAAAACGATGGAAAACTTGCCTACGACACGATGATCAAGGCCATTAACTTAAACCCAAGGTCTGACAAATATCATATGTCTCTATCCCAAATGGATATCGCTTTTGCTTCAGCGATTGCTCAAAACAAAGATTTAACAGAGAGCGATAAAAATACAATTACCCAGCTTATTCAGGAGGGAATTGCCGAGGCAAAAAATGGAGTTTCTCTAAACCCGCAAAGGTCAGGAAACTGGGAGAATTTGGCAAGAATCTATCAATCAATAATGCCTTTTGCCCAGGGATCAGATAATTTTGCTATACAAACCTATACACAGGCAATAGCACTCGATCCTGTTAATCCAAATCTTAGAATAAGTTTGGGTGGAATATATTATGCATTGGGTAGATACGATGAGGCTATAAGTGCATTTCAAATGGCAACACTGGCAAAACCGGATTTAGCCAATGCCCACTATAATTTGTCAGCCGCCTATAGGGAAAAAAGCGACATAGATAAGGCCATAACTGAAATGAACACTGTTCTTACTCTGGTTGCGAAAGATTCTTCCGATTACAACTTGGCTAAAGCCGAACTTGAAAGTTTGCAGAAAAAACTCCCCGCAGCCAAAACAGCAGAGGGAACGGGCGAAAGCCTTACTCCTCCGGCCGAAGCTCCGGCACAAGTAATTAAACCTCCGCTTGAACTTCCCAGTGAGGCTAATCCTCCAGCTACTCAGTAATAAGCAAATAAACAAATCTACAAATCTACAAATAAATTAATAAATGCTAGAATTAGTTAATGAATAAATATTCGGGGACCGAAAAAGATATTCATGTAAGAATTCATAAATTTGTTGTTAGTTGTTTTGTGAATGTTGTTCGGAATATACCGAAAAACATTGAGAATATACCCATAATTAAACAAATATCAGCTTCACTCACGTCAATTGGTGCAAACGATCAGGAGGCCGATGCTGCAGACTCTAACAAAGATTTTGTAGCGAAGTATACAATTGTTAAAAAGGAAGCTAAGGAAACTAAATATTGGCTAACCTTCATTATGGATACGGCAATTTCAGAAAGACAATTAGTGGAATCTTATATAAAAGAATCCCAAGAAATACTTCTGATTGTCAGTAAGATTATTCAAAATTCAAAGAGGTGACTTAGACATTTATTCATTTGTATATTTATTGGATTATTTGCTTATTTGCTTATTTGTTTATTAATGTGTTGTGGACTGTGGGGGAATTGAACTCCCGTCTCCGCAATGCGAATGCGGTGTACTACCGTTGTACTAACAGCCCTTTTATTTCAGTCTTTAATTTTTTATAACCATGTTTATTCAACCCAACTTCCTCAGCTTCAACTCTTTCATCTAAGAAATTTAAAAAATAGGTAAATTGTTTTTCCAAATTATAGTCTTTTTTGATCTCTATGATTTTATCTATATCCCCCACTCCGACTTTAAACAAAGAGAGAATATCCAAGAAATCCTTTTCGCCCTTTGGAGTTCTCCCGCGGATACTAAAAACATAAATTTTAAGACAAATAAGAAATTCCTTTTTAAGGATTTTAAACCCCTCTAAAGATATCGAATTATTAATTAGTATATCAACAGGGATACCTATCTCTGAATAATGCGGCAGGTAGATGTCAATTTGTATTTCCTCTTTTCTCGCTTCATATTTTTTCAGACGGTCATTCTTGATTACCTCATAGTTATTTCTTAATCTACCTAATTCGTCATAGCTTATTAAAATATCTATATCCTTCGACTTAAGCTGCCTTGTATAAAGATATATTGCCCACCCGCCGATAAGGACAAATTTAATTTTCCTATTAAGTGTCTTTAGTTCTTCCCAGCTTTTTTGGGTTATTATGTCATGATAATATGCCATCAATCTTCCTTTCTAATGCCACTAAAAAATCTTTAGCATACCAGTCGTTTAAGTTCCACAAATCCGCAAACGTTTGAGGCAGGGTTGCTACCTTTCCGTAATCTATCTGTTTAGGATAAGTTTTTAAAATAAAGAGATTATTATTTCCTTTAGCCGGAGGATATCTTTTTTTAACAATATCAAGTTTATCTTCATCAAAATAAAAATAGACTTTCGAGTAATCAGCGGGAGGCTCATTAAGTATATTTTTTGCTGCCGTATAACATCCTAAGATTGCCCCATCGGGAATCATACCTTCAATTTCCAATATTGTCAAATTTACACAGGTTTCATAAATAATATCTTTCTTGAAACTTCTATGGGTTGCCCAAAAGTAAAGCAGTCTTTTAATATCTTTGTTAACTCCTGCTTCCTCAATCCTTTTATATGCTAAGTTTACAGTGCTTAAGGAATAACCAAAATAGTCTGCCAGAGATTTTTGAGTCAAATGAAACTCACCCTTTTTAAGGGCAGACCAAAGTAAATGGTGCCACAAGGTTTCGATTTTTAACATACAAAATACAGTATATTTCGACAAACATCGAAAGTCAAGAAGATGACAATTTACTTAAGTACATTTAGAGGATTAATGTAAACTCCGTTTAGAATTACTTCAAAGTGGGTGTGTGGTCCGGTAGAACGCCCAGTTGATCCCATTTTTCCTATCCTTGAGCCACGGGCAACTGTTTGACCGGCAACCACATAAATGGTCTGCATATGACCATAGAGTGTTCTGTAACCGTTTCCATGATCTATAACCACATAATTACCATAGCCAACATTGGTCCATCCTGAGGTAACTACAGTTCCTGAATCGGCAGCCAAAACGTCAGGCATCCCCGAATTGGCAATATCTATTCCTTTATGATACCAGACAAACCTTTGGGTAATTGTTCCCGCAGTTGGCCAGACAAAATTCCCTGATGCTACAACCGTTCCTGCGTTGGGGGTAATTTGCCTGATTCTTACCGCAGGTTGTTCTTTAGGCATAACTCCGTCCGGAATTATAATTACCTGTCCTATCGCAAGTTCGAATGTTTCATCGTTACTAAATGTATTAAACGGAAAATCAACCACAGCCTGGGGAGATGTATCATACAGTTTCGCAATAGAATAAACTGTATCACCCTTTTTAACCGTATGGGAAACTCCCGTAACAGGCAGGATCTTTAAAATCTGTCCTTCCTTAATTGCATCCTTGGTTAAATTGTTCTGCCAACGGATAGTTTCTAAGGATACCCCAAATTTTTCAGCAACTCTCGAAAGAGTATCCCCGCTTTGGACTTTATATTCAATAATTTTATCTCTGACATCGCTAATTACAGTCTGCATGTCCGCATTCTCAGCGAATGCGGAAAGAACCATGGGCTGAATGTTTACTTCCCAAGGATTAACACTTCTTCCTGGAAACTCTTTAGCAACTATGGGAGCAATAATAATCCCTAATCCTGCCAAAGTTGCCATGCCTGTATGAACAAAACGTCTGGCAAACTTGCCTCTTTGACGGTACAAGGTTTCAACCATAAACCCCTTGCCTTTTTCAAACCTCCAAAAAGATAAATGAAGTCTTCTAATTATAAACACCAAAAGTTCTGAATAAAATAGTTTAATATCTTCCACGTCCTTGACGATATCATATGAAACATGCTTGGTCAAACCTTCTTGACACATTAATCCTTAATATGGTATAGTCTGAAATATGAAACCATACCATATTAGTCCAAAGTACGTCCCGCAAGAACTTATTGACAGAATCGATGCTAAGTGGAAGAAACTCCAATCAAAAAGACCATTATCCCCAACCTTGGTCGCTAAGCTTCGCGAACGCTTTATGCTTGAAGCAACCTACAACAGTAACGCCATCGAAGGCAATAACCTTACGTTTAAGGAAACTTATTTTGTAATTAATGAAGGAATAACCATTAAGGGAAAATCCTTTAAAAACCATCTTGAAGCCAAAAGCCACCACGAGGCTCTTGAGTTTATATATAATTTGGTTGGAAATCATCGACAGACGACTATTTCTCAACACCTAATTCGGCAATTGCAAAGCTTGGTTATTGAACCTATAGATAAAAGTATTTCAGGCGTCTACCGTACTGGTGAGGTGGCTGTGACCGGCGCCACACATCAACCACCATCTGCAATTGAAGTTCCCTATTTAATGTCTAATCTAATTTCATGGTTTGGACATAACCAAAATCGATTTCATCCAATTGAGCTAGCAGCTGTTATTCATCACAAGCTTGTAAGCATTCATCCCTTTGTTGACGGTAATGGACGATGCGCAAGACTCTTAATGAATATTATTCTTATGCAAAAAGGTTATCCACTAGTCATTATTTTAAAAAATGACCGTAAGATTTATTACGAAGCTTTATCAAAAGCTGATAACGGCAATCTTATTCCTTTCGTTACTTTTGTTGCCCGTACTGTTGAACGTTCTCTGGATATTTATCTGGAAACTTTAAGTGTCACAAGGATAAAAGAGGATAAATTCCTTCCCCTATCAATTATTGGTAAACGGATAAAATTTTCAGCTAAGTATCTGAATTTACTGGCAAGATCTGGAAAACTCGTGGCCCATAAAGAAGGAAGGAATTGGTTAACTTCTATTTCTTCTGTAGAAGACTATTTGATAAGTAGGAAAAGACAAAGAAACTAGTCTTGAGGCTGTCGAGGAATTCATAAATCAAAATTGTCCATTTACAAATTTCCCATTTACCATTTTATTGTCCAATCGCCGATTTGAAAATTAACAAAATGAATAAATAAGATTGAAAATGGTAAATGAAAAATGGTAAATTGTAATCAATGATATTTACCCCAGAAATTCTACAAGGGAGATTATTAAAATTCGCGCAAGGGAGCATGTTTTTAACCAGTAAACTACCAAAAAATTCACATAATATAATTTACAGTAATCAACTTAATCGTTCATCTTCTTCACCGGGAGCAAATTACATCGAAGCGATAGAAGCAAGTAGTGCTAAAGAATTCATATTGAAACTTAAAATTTGCAGAAGGGAAACTAAGGAGTCGAATTACTGGCTTGTTCTAATACAAACATCAAACGAAAATCTTACTTGGCTTAAAAAAGAAACTGAAGAATTAATAAAAATATTTACAGCCTCAATTATTACTGCCGAAAGAAATCAGAAAATTCGAAAAATGGAAAAATAAAATGGAAGATGGTAAATGAAAAATGGAAAATTGTTTTTTAGACCGTTTTAAGCGATTCCAGGAATTCTTTGTTGTCTTTTGTTTTTTTGATTTTTTCAAGAAGCGCTTCGGTTCTTTCATCTTCCGATATCATTTCAAGCATTCTTCTTAAGGTATGAACTTTTTCTAAAGTGTCTTTACCGTAAAGAAGCTCTTCCTGACGGGTTCCCGATCTTGTTACATCAATTGCCGGAAAAATTCTTCTGTCTGCAAGTTTTCTGGTTAAGTGAAGTTCCATGTTTCCCGTTCCTTTAAATTCTTCATAGATAAGATCATCCATTCTGGAGCCGGTTTCTACAAGACAGGTTCCGATAATTGTCAGGCTTCCCGCATTTTCTATTCTTCTGGCTGCTCCGAAGAATTTCTTTGCCGGGAAAAGTGCCATCGGATCAAATCCTCCCGAAAGGGTTCTGCCTGATGTCGGAAGGGCAAGATTATATGCCCTTGCCATTCTGGTAACCGAATCCAAAACTATGACAACGTCGTGCCCCGCTTCAACTAATCTTTTTGCCCTTTCCAATGCAAGTTCTCCAACTCTTGTCTGGTCTTGCGGCGGTTCATCAAAGTTGCTAGCTGCAACATCACCTGATCCGTCTGTAACCTCTGCAACCTTCCTAAGGATGTCCGTTACCTCTTCAGGTCTTTCACCGATTAAAACTGCCATTATATGGACCTTCTTCGTTTTCCCTTTCCCGTTCTCAGGATAATTCTTGGCAATTCCCGCCAAAATATCTTTTACCAGCCAGGTTTTACCTGCTTTGGGAGGAGAAACAATTAAAGCCCTTTGTCCAAATCCAATTGGAGAAACCAAATCAATTACGCGGGTGGTAAGAGTATCGCTATCTGTTGTAAGGTCTATTTGCGCATCAGGATAGATTGGCAAAAGATCATCAAAATTAAGTCTGTTAACCGGCATTTTGTCAACACTCTCCCCGTTTACCTTTTCAACCTTTAAAAGCCCCCAATATCTTTCGTTTTCCTTAGGACGCCTTGCCTGTCCTTCGATTTTATCTCCGACCCTAAGATTAAACCTTCTTATTTGCGATGAAGATATATAAACGTCATTATCGCTTGCCGAAAACTTTGGTCTTAAAAGCCCTGAACCTTCGTTGGCAATATCCAAAACTCCCGAAACCGTTTCTGTAGGAAGATTGGCATCGGGAATATTTCTTTCAAAGTAGTTAGAAACGGGAACTTGAGGAGCACTTACAACAACGTCTTTGGCACCACTACCAAGCTCTCCGGCATCAACGGGAGATCCGATTAAATCTTGCACATCTGAGGTCGAATTAGTCATAACTTATAGAAAATATAAACATTAAAGAATACTTTAAAAAGAAGCAAACACTTACAAATCCAACTTTAGTATACCCTACCCTTTAATCCTGTCAACATGTAAACAAGTATAATGAAGCCAAACCACTCCAAAGCCTGGGGCCAGAAAATTAGATAAATAGTTGATTGGTTAACTGGTTGATTGGGTAGGACAATCCAGCCATTGGACCAGGAATCTACTTTGACATGCTTTAAAAGAACCTTTCTTTTAAATGCTAACCAGCCTTTCTCATATCCCTGCCCTAAAACCAATAAACCATTCCCCGAAGTTTGTACTTTGTAAAAAGCGGTACCGAACTTTTTAACATTCTCGACCCTTAAATTGTTACTGATTGTTATTTCCCTCTCCGGGTTCTGAAGAAGACTTACCAGTAAATTAAAATCAAAGGGATATATTTCAATGGCATCAATTCGATTTTCGGAAGCAATTCTTCCAAAAGAACGGGTTTCCAAATTCAAGGTATAGCCGCCTTTATCGCTTAATTTAGGAAGAATAACAAAGTAGTTATCAAATTTACCCGTCGGCAGAAGCTCTTCCAAATCCATTCTTCCCGTTTCCCAATTCTGAAGGTAAATCTTTAAACCTCTTCCTTTTTTATTTTCTCCTTTAATCCTCAAAACATAAGCCTGACTATATTTCAAATCAGGATATTCAAAAAAATCACAAGCTACTCCTCCGCCAAAAGCTCTGTAGGTTTTTCCATCTTTCTCAACTCTGCCTAACTTTTTAAGATCGCAGTTATTGGCTTCCTTAAAACCCCTGTCCTCACCAAAACTCTCTACGATTTTATCTTTTATGGGCAAGGTTACTTTTGAATTTGCTGCTTTATTTTCAAAAATAAGATCACTTGAATTCGAAGTTATACTCACAGGTCCTCTGGGATCAAAATTTACAAAAGGATAACCCACCCCATTTTCATCTTCTATATAATCCCCATATTTTTGGTAAACAGGATCAATTTGTGAATAAGTTAAGTCGGCATTAACTGAAATATAACTCGGAGGAGTTGAAATAAAGTTGTCTCCAGAGTCAAAATTAGTTTCGTATACAGTCAAAAAACCAAACTTTTGTACCTCTTTGATATTATTGGATATATTAAAGGAAATATTTTCACTTCCCCCCGGATTGATAATTGATCCGTCCAATAGCAGATATTTAACCTGATATTTTCGAAGCGTACGCTCAAAAGATTCGTTGTCATTCGCGTATAACCTCGTTGAGCTTTCAGCGTAAAAAGTTTCGTTATACGGGCTCCAGCGATCAAAATCCCGAACCAAGAGTGGATTCGGTAAACCATAAGTCAGAAAACCGGAACCTTCATATTTCCAACTATGATAATCCCAACCCCACAAAGTATTTAAAGGCAAACTCGCAATTCTTCCGGGTTTATCTTTAAACCAGTTAAAAAGTTCAAAATATTCAGTCGGCACATCTGTCTTGACAACAGAACTTACAAGCTTTCCCTGAAACATTGGCCAGACCGAAAAAATTAATCCTCCGCTTACAATCAAAGTTAAGGCAGTCCCCAACCAAGCTCTCCTAAAGAGCTTGAAAAAAATATATCCGAAGAAAAAAGACATAGCAAAAAGAAAAATAATAGAAAATTTGGTGAAAGGCATTCTCAGGGTCTCTCTAAGAAGACTGTTGTTGATGTAGTGGCTTCCGGTCAAGAAAAACAAAGAATAAAGAAAAACTAAAGACAGAGAAAAAACAACTTTGTCCCTTTTTACAAGTCCCCAGATTAAACCCAATATTGAAAATGAAGAAATCGTATACAAAATAAGAATTACATATTTTTGTGAAAGGTAATTATTCCATGCTTCCATTAGGTTGGTAAACTTATTATTTTGAAAATCGAAAACCCTCCAATCAAATAGAAAGCTTTTGTGAATTAAAACATCTGAAACATCGCTAAAATCTAAACTTCTGATTTCGGCTTCAGGAGAAAAAAGCCGGTTAATTCTTGAATTGATAACAGTTTCCGATTGCCGAACGATTGAATAAGCATTAGGCAACAGCCAATAAAGGTTAAGAAGCAGGCAAACCAAGATTAAAACCAATCCCCTTTTGAACCGGTATGCTAAAACAAAAATAATCAAAGCACCAAAATAGGCGTAAAAAAGAGTAGCTGCATAGGCTTGAGGACCGGAAATAATTGTCAAGACGGCAAAGGCAAGCAGATACTTTTTTCGTTTTTCCCTTAAAAATTTCAAAGCAAAGAGAAACAGCCACGGCAAAAAAGCGTATTGGGTGGTAAACATCTCAAAAGGAAGGAAAAAATGCTGTAAAGTGGCAAGATTAAGAAGGTATGCCATGGCTCCCAAAAAAGCAGCCAGATTGGTAACCAGTCCTTCCTTCTCCCGCCTAAAAACATAATTTAGAAAAAAATATACACCCAAGGGTCCCAAAATTAGGCAGAGAA
>JAPLZT010000126.1 GCA_026394855.1 Candidatus Woesebacteria bacterium | reverse complement strand
CCCTTCCATATTAAGATTAGCACTTTCCAAAGCTTTAATGCCAGGCAGTGTTCTTTTAGCCAAAAATTCGAGCATTGCTCCTCCTCCAACCGAGACCCAATCGAATTTATCCTTAAGGTCGTAGATCGAAAGGACGGAAAGGCTGTCTCCCCCACCTGTTATTTTAAGGGATGCCTGTGATGCGGCTACCGCCGAAAAAATTCTTTCTGTCCCCTGTCTATGCCCTTCGTCTTCATATTTACCCATCGGTCCCGCAAGAACAATGGTCCCGGCCTTATCTATTTCTTCTTCAAATTTAACCATTGAATTTATTGTCAAATCCTCTTTGTCGGGCAACAAATTCGCAACTATTATCTTAGTATCTAATATCCCCGCCTGCCGGACGGGCAGGGAGTATCTATCTTGCAGATAATCAGGCAATCTCCCTCCAACGAGAATTTTGTCTGCAACGGCCTTAAGGCCCTCAATATAATCAAGCTTATCTTTCTTGCTTCCTCCTACAATAAACATAACAGGGCGTTTAGGGTTGTTGAAAACCTTGGACAAGTTTTTCACCTCTTCGATAAATCTAAGCCCCGCTGCATGAGGAAGAAGCTTAGGAAGACCTGTTATTGAGGCTGCCTCTCTATGGGAAGAAGCAAAGGCTTCATTAACATAGACGTCTCCCAATAAAGCAAGTTTTTTTGCATATTCCAAATCATTTTTTTCTTCTCCGAGATCAAATCTAAGATTTTCCAGAACTTCAAACTCGATTCCTGAAGCAATTTTCCTTAATTCGTCTTCAACCGGCTTCATTTTAAGTTCTTCTACAACTTTTCCTTCAGGCCTTCCACGATGTCCAATAAGAATAATTTTTGAAGATTGAGAGGATAAATACTTTAAGGTAGGAAGAAGTGCCTCAAGACGATAATTTTCTCCAATGTCTATGTCTAAATCAGCCCTTACCAGAACTTTTTTGTTAGTTACATCTAAATCGGTAACCTTAGGCAGATTAATCATTAATCTATTGTAGCAAACAAGATTTAATTATTTGCTTTAATTTTTATCGGTAAACTTCATCGTGGGAACCTATATCGAAAAATAATACTTTACCTGGTTCTATATATAAAAAGGTAATTCTTTTAGAATAGTTCAAAGAAAACGAAAGAAGTCCTCTGAGTTTTCCTGTTAACGGATGTGTTTTTAATCTTGGATCGCTTGGGTTTGCTCTAAAAATGTCAACTTTTTGTGACAAGAGTATTTTTTCCTTTTTAGAAAGTTTTTTGGCTTTTCGTAAAAAGCTTGAGGACAGTTCTATTTCCATTTAAAGATTAATCCAATAAATCAAGAAGTTTCTGATCCTTCTTAAGGGTTTTTGTATCTCCCTTTTTATATTCTTCCATCCCCTCTTTGGCCATGTCTAAAAGATACATTTCCTGAAGCTCTTTTAAATTCTGGGTGTAGGAGTTATAGGTTGCAACATCCATAACAACAACATCGGGATTACCGTTACTCAAAATAACAACTGGCTTACCGCTCTTTTTAAGGCCATTAACCAAGCCTCTGTAATCTCTCTGCAAGTCAGCAACATTTGCCATGTCAGGAATCGTTATCATATAATTAACATATTATTATATGCCAATGTTTTTGTCAAGGCCTAGAAGAATTAATTATTTGCTTCGATTTTTTCTATTTCTTTGAGTCTCCGAACGTGACGCAATTTTTCATCAAACTTAGTTTCCAAAAACGCTTTTAGCATGTCTTTTGCTTCATATTCATCTGTGTAGTCGGCTGCAATAACAAGAATGTTCATATCATCATCTTTTCTTCCCGCCTCTATTTGTTCTTTTGTCTTTCCTACTGAAGCCCTAATTCCATCAAATTTATTTACGATTACGTCAACCCCAACTCCTGAACCACAAAGAACAATTCCCCTTCCTCCTTTTGCGTTTGCCACTAAGGAAGCAACCTCCGAAGCGTATTTGGTGTAGTCATCCGATAGATCTAAACTTTGAGCGCCAACATCAGAAAAATCATATTTCCATTCAAATAACCACTTGGCAATTCTCTCTTTTAAAAAGTAACCCCTGTGATCTGAACCCAAAAATACTTTCATTGTCATTTAAACCCTTCTATTAGATCTAAAAGTTCTTTTTTGGGATCATCCGCCTTTAATATATCTTTGGCAACGGCAATTCCTGTTGCTCCCAATTCCAAACTCTTTTTAACATCATCCTTTGAATGTATTCCTGCCCCAACTATTAGAGGAAGATTGTGTGTCTTTGCTGTTTCAACTGCTTTTAAAATTATATCCGGTTGGGCTGAAGTTACTGAGGCTGTTGTACCTCCGATAAACTCGGGTGGTTCATACGCAACAAATGTAGGATTATATGAAGAAACAGTTCCCAACTCTTCTAAATTAGGGCAACTTCTTCCAAAATCTTAATTAATTCAAGTGCAGCCTTTCCCGTTCCTTCTTCGTAAGTTTTGAAGTTAATAAAAAGCATTAACTCATTCTACCATTTAGCCACTAAATGGCCAAGCTATGCTTACACTATTTTAGAATGAGCCTGAAAGTATGATGTTTTCCCCCAACTTTACTTCAACTTTTTTGTAGTCGGAGTAATTGGTATTCGATGTAAATTCCAAAAGGTATCCCCCCTTGGCTAACTTTAATGTTCCTGTGGAAATTTTCGTAATATCATCTTTTACAAGCCAAGCCTGATAATTTCCTGATTCCGGTTGCGGAAGATCGGCAATGATCATCTGGGAAAAAACCCCGCTTGCAAATTTTCTTGTTGCAACACCCACTCTGCTTTTTTGATGCCAAAGACAATTCCAATAATAACCAAAATTACGAAAAGGCCTATGAATATCTCTTTTCTTCCCATTGCGCGTAGACTATCACCAGAAAAATTATTTGTCAAATCTGAAATTACCGCATATTTACCGCATTTTTCCCGCCAGCTTAACCCAATCTCCTTTTAATTTGATCCGTGTTAATAAACTCGGTATATAGAACCGAGCCGAGAATTCCGTGGACGATAAGTTGAGGAATAATGTTGCCCCAAATAAGATAAACATAAGCATTAACAATTGCAAAAAGTCCCAAAAGCAACCACAACTTCTTAATCGGAGAGCGCTTTGTAAAATGGATACTACAAAAAAACAGAACAGAAGCTAAAAAAGTAATCTTAATATCTCTAAATAAGTAATAAAATATGTCGGTAAAAACCCAGAAGAAAAATATTTGCTGTAGTCCCCCAAACAAAATATATGGTAGGAGAAGTTTTTTAAATCTATTGATTCTTCTTTGAAAGTTTTTGGTATAAATAACAACAAGGGTTATGGCAGCAGATGGAATTCCTATCAAAAGAGCAGAAGAGTAGATAGTCTTGGGATTGAAAAAACCCAGTAAAGGATAATCTCCCAAGATAAGGAGTCTTAAAAATAGGGCTCCCAACCCCAAAATAAACATCAAGATTCCCCAAAAGTGATTAAACCTCCTTGTTTTGTAGAAGATGGGGACCAACAAAACACACAAAACTAAAATTATAAAAAGGTATTTATCCACCTCGTCTTAATATTACCACTTGACCAAATAAGAAGTTGAAAGTACATTTATGACAATTGGTGAATTGCAGTGTAAATCTGCAGGAGTGCCGCTACCGTAAACCCGGAACCCAAATCTTTGGCTGCGAGCACAGAACAAATGAAAAAATATACAAAACTTCTTAAAGCATTATTAATTCTTCTTTTAATTGTTGTCTTGGGCTATTTTATTTTTACCAAAGTAGACAACAGAAAAACTAAAGATGATACTGTTCAAGTCCAAACCAACGAAATTTCAATTGACGCTTCCAAATTTATCGGAAAAACCGCTCTTGAGGCAACAAAAGCTGGAGTTAAGGAAATTAAACTAGAAGGGTCAGGAATAAATGCATATATTACTTCTTTAAACGGCAGGACTGCAGATACTACCAAGAATGAATTCTGGGAATTTGATATTAACGGAAAAGCTTCTGAGGTTGGAGCGGGAAGTTATATCATAAAGGCTGAAGATAAAATCATATGGAAAATAACAAACTTTTAAGAAAATTTATTAGTCCTGTTAGTTTTATTGTTATTGGAGCCCTGGCAAGACTTATTCCCCATGCCCCAAACTTTACTCCGGTTGCAGCCATGGCACTTTTTGGGGGAACCCACTTAAATAAAAAGCAGGCATTTATCGTACCCCTCTTAATTATGTTTATTTCTGATTTATTTATATGTTTTGATAGTCTCGAAATGAGAATTTTTGTATATGGAAGTTTTTTAATTACCGTTTTAATCGGAATATTTCTTAAGGGCCGTATTAATTTCAAAAATATAATTTTGGCCTCATTAATCTCATCGATTTTATTTTTTGTGATTACCAATTTTGCCGTTTGGGCCTTTACTCCTCTTTATCTGAAAACTTTTGCTGGTTTAGTTAGTTGTTTTACTATGGCCCTTCCTTTTTTCAGAAACACTTTGCTGGGAGACCTTTTCTATACAGGTGCTATCTTTGGAAGCTATAGCCTCGCCAATTCGTGGTATTATAAATACAGATTGGCGGTGACAAAATAATGACAGGATATGTAGGAAAAATCGAAGAATTAACTTTAGCCAATCCGTACTTTAGGCAGGTAATTTTTACTGCACCCCATTCTCAACTGGTTCTTATGAGTCTTCGACCATCCGAAGAGATCGGTATGGAAATGCATGCAAATGTCGATCAATTCTTTAGGATCGAAAAGGGGCAGGGAAAAGTAATTATGAACGGTGAGGAAAGCGTAGTTTCAGACGGGTTTGCAATTGTGGTTCCTGCAGGAACTCAGCATAACATTATCAATACATCTGAAACCGAAGAACTAAAACTTTACACTATCTACTCTCCCCCAAACCATCCGGATGGGAAGATACACAAAACCAAAGCAGAAGCAATGGCTGATGAAAGAGATCACATTTAAAAAGGTCTTACTGCACTCTTGAGAGGTAAGCGTCTGTTTCTGTATCCAGTGTAATGCTTTCCCCCACCTTAATAAAAAGCGGAACTTGAGCTTCGACTCCGGTTTCCAGTTTTACGGTTTTTTTAGGAGCATTAATTCTGTTTCCGGCAACCTCATTGGGAGATTCAATTACCCTTAAGGTAACGTGCGAAGGAAGGGCTACTCCGATTGCTTTTTCTTTGTACCAAACCACCCAACATTTTAGGTTGGGAATTAAATACCCAAGCTTCTCAACCAAGACAACCGGAACCGAAGCCTGATCGTATGATTTTGGGTCCATAAAGACAAGTTCACTTCCATCTCTATAGAGATACTGCATTTCTTTTTTAGATACCTCCGCAACTTCAACCTGTTCGCTTGTTTTATAGGTATATTCCCCCGCTGAGCCTGTCTGGACATTTTTAAACTTAATTCTCATGACGGGAGAGCCTTTTCCCGGAGACATAAATTCGGTTTTGGTAACTCCCACAGGAGATCCTTTAAAGAGAATGTAGCTTCCCTTGGTAATATTTCCTGCATTAATTGTTTCCATGACGAAGCTAATTTTAGCCTAAAAAAGTCTAAAGTTCAAACATCTCTTCAGCCGGAAAAAAGAGGGTGTCGGAAACCGAAGGAACATCGGCTGCAAGCATGACAAGTCTATCAACTCCGACTGCAATTCCCGAAACTTCCGGAATTCCCTCTTTTAAGGCATTAATTAAGTCTTCATCAATGGGATAATCCGTTTTACCCTGAATCCGACGAAGGGCTCTATCTTTTTCAAATCTTTCTTTCTGTTCTTTGTAATCAGTTAATTCAGAAAAACAATTTCCAAGCTCAATCCCCGCCACAAATACTTCAAACCTCTCTGCAAATCGAGGGTCTTTCTTGCTTATTTTGGCAAGTGCCGCCTGGGAAATCGGATAATCATAAATTATCGCAGGTTTCCTGGTTTCTCTTAATTTTGGTTCTATCTCATTAAAAAATATCTGATAGAAATCTTCGTCTTTTACATCTTCAACAACCCTATTTGCATATCTTTTAAAGGCTTCCTCAAAACTTATTCTTGGCCAAGGCAAACTTAAATCGTAAGTTTCTCCTTGATATATAAGTTTTTCTTTTCCGATTATTTTTATAAACAAGTTCTCAAAGTCTTCCATAATCTTTTTATAATCTGCCCCCACCCTGTACCACTCAAGCATGGTAAATTCGGGATTATGAAGCCTGGAGACTTCTTCTTCATTTCTAAAACACCTCGTAATCTCAAAGCAATTTCCAATTCCGGAAGCCAAAAATTTTTTAATCGAAAATTCCGGACTCATTATTAGGTAAGCTTTTCTTTTTAAACCTTTTGACGTTCTAAGTTCGGTTGTGAATACTTCTAAATTAGGTTCGATTGAAGGAACGGGAACCAAAATGGGAGTAAAAACTTCATGGAATCCCTGTTTTTTAAAAAAGTCACGGATTACATCAATTACTCTTTCTCTTATCAGGTATTTTTGCAAGAGTCCAGGATTTTCTTTTATTTTCTGCCAAGTTTTCATACCCGGGGAATTATACAACCAAGATTCCAATAATACCTACAAGTAAAACATAAATAAGACAAGGAATAATAACCCTTTTGATAATCCCTCTTTCTTTTCCTTTAAGGCCAACAACCGCCAGAGCAGGCATAATATCAGCAAGAGCAATCATGTTTCCGGCTGCAGCTCCCACAAGTTGAAGCGAAAGAATAATTGCCGGAATAATACCCATCTCTAGCGCCGCTTTTGCTAAAAGTCCCCCAAACATAATGTTTGACACTGTGGCAGAGCCTGTCATGAAACTTCCAAAAGCACCCATTACCGGAGCAATTAAGGGAAGTGCTGCTGTTTTAAGTCCTTGGGCTAAAATATCATCCTGACCTGAATTAATCATAATTTGAGCAAGAACGGACATTGCCGCAATAATAAAAAATGGCCCTAAAGATTTTTTGAAAGAATCTCCAACCATTTTTCCCGCTTCAGGCAAGTGCTTCTTCCAAAATAGAAAGAATATAAATGAGGTAAGAATAAAAATAACACCCGGATTAAAAAAACGTCCCCCCAATAGAAACTTATCTAAAATAAGAAAAGCGACCAGAAGAAGATACGGGAAAATTACTTTTCGAATGGGCAACTTTTCTTCTGAAAGTTCCTTTTTCTCCGATCCCATCACATATTTAGGAACAAGGAATTTAAGTTTAATTGCCAAAAGGACAATAATAAGACCAATAATTGATCCTATTATTGAAGGAAATTCCTGGCCTAGGTAGGTTATGAAAAAGGCTGGAAGGCTGTAGGCTAAACCTGCAAAGATTGTAAAAGGTAGAGCTTCAAAAAATCTTTTTTTCCAATCTTCCTTTCTAAAAGTTACTGCAAAAAGAATAAATACCGGAACCAAAAATCCAACCATATTAAATAAACCTGAATAATATGGAATTTGACTAATATCCAGTCCCGAAAATCCAACTCTGATAGGCGTTCCCGCGGCACCAAAAACAACCGAAGCGCTATTTCCTAAAAGTGCGATTGCAACTGCTGAAATTGGAGAAAGACCAAGGCCTACCAGAATCGGGGCAACAACCGTTGACGGTGTTCCAAAACCGGCGGTTCCTTCAAGAAAATTTTCCAGAAACCAGGCAAGAAGTATTACTTGAATTCTTAAATCTCTTGAAAAAGTCCCAAGGTAAAAGCAAAGGTTTTTAATTATATTTGTCTTTTTAAGAAAAGTGATAAAAAGGATTGCTCCAAAAACAATTAAGAAGATATCAAGGGCAATTAGTCCCCCCTTAAGGAAGGCTGAGGAAACTAAAGAAAGATTCATTTTCCAATAGAAAATTGCCAAAAAAACTGTTAAAACAAGTGAGACCAAGGAGGCTGTAAGAATTTTAATTCTTCCGGCAAAAAGTAGAACAACAAAAAGGAAAAACGGTGAAACCGCCAAGAAAAACATTATTTTAATCCTAACACAAATTATTACGTTACGATTCTTGTCGTACTTAGTTCTTGGAGTTTGGAAATAAGTTCTTCCCTTGTGTAACTGGAAGTATCTATTTGTTTATTTACAAAAATCCTTAAACCCTCAATGATTCTTCTGGCAAAAACTGCTTCTCTTTTTCTTAAATTTTTTATTCTGATTTCATTTTTAATAAATGTTTTTGAAACGATTACCAGCTGGGCAAAGAAAGGCGCCATATTAATAAATACATTAGATATATCTTTTATATCAACACTGTGCACCTGAGAAGAAAGAAAAAAATTACGAGCAATGACGGTGATTCTTCCTTCCTCAATATTGATCGTGTCGGGAAATAAATCAATAGGAAATTTATGCGTAGAGATAGTTGTCAATATCCGGTTAGATTTTTTAACTAAACCTTCTACGAGATTTTTATTCAACGTTTTTGGGTCATTTATCTTAATATCCATTTCACACCTACAAACCTAAAAGACGGACAACTAAGACAATAACTGCAATAACAAGCAGTAAATGAATCAAACCTCCCCCAATATGGAGAGAAAATCCTCCTAACCAGGAGATAACTAACAATATAATAATAATATCTAAAAGTCCCATGTCTCTCACCCCCTATCAAACAAACTAATCTTCTTTCTGAACTTTTCCGGAAAGAACTCTTAATAACTTAACAATTCCCCAAGCTAACACTGCGTAGACAATAAGAGCAACAAGGGTTGACGGTTCAAGAACCGAGGTTGTCTCTATTCCTTGAGAAAATCCCCTGCGGAATATTCCTTCAAAAGGTAAGATAAAAATTCCGGTTAAAC
>JAPLZT010000156.1 GCA_026394855.1 Candidatus Woesebacteria bacterium | reverse complement strand
ATAGAAAATAATAGAGGAATTGATATTTACGTTGATTTTGCCCATACCCCTGACTCTTTAAAAGAAGTTTTAACTTATCTTAAAGAAATTACTCACGGAAAATTAATTTCTGTTTTTGGTTGTGCCGGAGAAAGAGATACTCAAAAAAGAAGCAAGATGGGGAAGATTTCTTCTGAGATTGCGGATTATTCCATCTTTACAGCAGAAGATCCAAGACATGAAGATGTCCATGTCATCATAAAAAGTATGAGGAAGAACGTTAAAAATTCTAAAAAATATGTTTGTATACCAGAAAGGGGTGAAGCAATTGTTTACGCCCTGAGCATAGCCGAAGGGTGCGATACTGTGGCTATTTTAGGCAAAGGCCATGAAAAAAGTCAGGCATATGAAGGATTTGAACATCCGTGGAGTGATCAGGAAGCGGTTAACAATTACTTAAATTCTGAAAAAGATATTTCTGCAATTGTTCTTGCAGGAGGAAAAGGGTCAAGAATGAGGTCCTTTATGCCTAAAGTCTTAAGAAAGATCTGCGGAAGACCAATGATTTTATATACTCTTGAAAACTTAAGAAGAGCGGGAATAAATGATATTACCGTTGTTGTAAGTTACAGAAGGAACCTTGTAATTAAAGAAGTTAATGGGGCGGTTAAATTTGCATATCAGAAAAATCCTAAAGGAGGAACAGCGGATGCTGCAAAGGTTGGTTTTGGAGAGGTGAATCCAAAGTCCAAAACCCTTGTTGTTATTAACGGAGACGATAGTGCTTTCTATAAGGCAGAAACTATTAAAAATATATTGCAAATTCACAAAGAAAGAGAAAGGAAACTGACATTTGTTTCTTTAATGAAGGATGATCCGACGGGCTTAGGTAGGATAATTAGAGGGAAGAATGGGCTCATTACAAATATTGTTGAGGAAAAAGATGCGACGAGTGAAGAAAGGAAAATTAAAGAAATAAATGATGGGTTGTATGTATTTGAAAGAACTTGGTTTGAAAAAAACATTAGTAAAGTTAAAAAAAGTCCACAAGGAGAATTTTATCTCGTTGATATTGTTAAACTTGCAATTGATCAAGGTGACAGAATGGCAACATATACACTTCCGAATGACAATGAGTGGCAGGGAATAAATACTCCGGAACAGCTGGAAGAAGCAAACAGAAAAATGGCAGATAGATTAAAGACGAATGAGTAAAATTAAAAAGGTACACTTTATGGGTGTTGGAGGAAGCGGAATGTCCGGAGTTTCTTTCCTTGCTTTCAAAGCAGGATATGAGATAACCGGTTGCGATATCGAAGAAAGCACCGCATATTCAAATAAATTCTTCCACGGTCATTCCCCGGACCATTTAAAAAATGTTGATTTATTGGTAGTGACTCCTGCAGTGTATTTTCAAAAAGTTAAAAGTTCGGAGCTTGTACTCGGAGAAAAAAGAAATATTGTTCTTTCCTGGCAGAAATTTTTAGGAAAATATCTGCATAAAGGAAAAAAGGTAATTTGTATAGCAGGAACTCATGGGAAATCTACAACAACAGCAATGGTTGGAAAACTTCTTGAAGATGCAGGTCTTGATCCGCAAGTTACAGTAGGTGCAAATTATGGAAAGTGGGGTGGTGGAGCAAGATACGGCAATGGGGACTATTTTGTTACGGAAGCTGATGAATTTTTCGATAACTTTCTAAACTATTCACCTGACGTAATAATTTTAAATAACACTGAATTTGACCACCCGGATTATTTTAAATCAGAAGAACAAATTTTCGAAAGCTATAAGAAATTTATTGGTAAACTTACTGGAGAAAAAGTTTTGATTGTAAATAGCGATTCCGGGGGAGTTCAAAAAATACTTAAAGAAATAGATACTTCAAAATTAAAAGTCATTAAATATTCTCTTAATGATAAAAATCCGGATTTGAATCTTAAGGTTATAGGCAAGCATAATGTTGCAAATGCTTTGGGGGTAATTGCTCTGGGGAAATACTTAAAAATAAAAGAAGACGTAATCATCAAATCTCTTGAAGGGTTCGGAGGCATCGGAAGAAGGATGGAATTAATTTCAGACTTAAATGGAATAAAAGTATTTGATGACTACGCTCATCACCCAACTGCAATTAAGGCAACATTGGACGCATTAAATGAGAAATATCCTGAAAGTAGAATTTGGGCGGTATATGAAGCACACTCATATATAAGAACTAAAGCACTCCTAACTCATTATAAAGGTGTATTTGAAGGTGCTGATAAGGTTGTAATCGGGCCGATATTTAAAGCAAGAGATAATGAGAATTTTGGAATTAATGAAGAATCAATTAAAAAAGCATCAGAACACAAAGATGTTGCTTGTTTTGACGATAATTCCAAAATGTTTAAGTATTTAAAAGACAATTTAAAGTCCGGTGATATTGTTTTGGTTATGGGAGCAGGTAAAAGCTACCTTTGGGCAAGAGAAATATGCAATTTAAAGATTTAACAACATTTAAGATTGGCGGGCCGATTAAGCATTTTTTTGAAGTTAAAAATGACGAAGAGATTATCAAGGCCGGCAAATTTGCTAAAGAAAATAATTTAAAGATTTTTATTCTTGGAGGAGGGAGCGATATTTTGGTCAGTGATAAAGGATTTGATGGAATTGTTATTAAGTACATAGGGGATAGGTTACAAGTGAAAGGGGATAGGGTAACCGCAGAGGCAGGGGTAATCTGGGATGAGTTAGTCAAATTTAGTGTTGATAATAATCTTCAGGGACTCGAATGCATGTCCGGAATTCCCGGAACAGTCGGAGCTTCCCCTGTTCAGAATATCGGAGCCTATGGTCAGGAAGTGAAAGATACATTATTTAGTTTAAGGGCTTTTGAATTTGATTCTGGAAAGTTTATTAACTTTCTAAATGCCGATTGTGAATTCGGTTATAGAGAAAGCTTTTTCAAAAAGCCGGAAAACTGGCAAAAATATTTAATCACCTTTGTAACTTTTAAACTTAAAGAATACAAAGATAATGATTTATCATTGCAAAATATTAGAGACGAAATATTAAGAGTTAGAAATGAAAAACTGGAAGACCCTAAAGAAGTTGGAAATGCGGGATCTTTTTTCAAAAATCCGGTTGTTGAAAACCATAAACTTTCCGCAGGCTCACTAATCGATAAAGCAGGGTGGAAGGGGAAATCTTTTAAAGGTGCCGCGGTTTCATCTAAAAACGCTCTTATT
>JAPLZT010000079.1 GCA_026394855.1 Candidatus Woesebacteria bacterium | reverse complement strand
TAATTCCGGCAAAGCTATCGGTCCTTTGGTTAAAAGCGTTAAAGCGGCGGAAAAATTAGTTGTTATTTACGATGACTTCAGTTTACCTCTTGGTCGGATGCGGATTTCTTATAACAGAAGTTCCGGCGGTCACAAAGGTTTGGAATCGGTTATAAAAGCGATCAAGACGGAAGCTTTTATTCGTATTCGCATTGGAACCGCTCTAGAAAACGCTAAAGGTAATGCCAAGCTTATTCATGGCGAGGAAAAGATCGAGAAGTTTATTCTGGGTAAATTCAAGGAAGATGAATTGAAGAATTTGAAGAAAGTTTCCAAGAATGTTAACGAAGCGGTTGTGATGATCATCAAAGAGGGGAGAGAAAAAGCGATGAGCGTGTGGAATGGGATGTAAATGGTAAACAACATGAATTCTATAAAAAATAAATTTGTATTTGCAAAGAAGAGAATAAAAGTCTCTGACAACATATATATTGAAAAAAATGATGTTGGCATTGTAGACTTTGAGGCAGAAAATGGTGCATCGATATTTTTTATTAGAGCTTGGAAAAGTGTGAAATTAAATAAAAAGGATTATAAGATATTTGATGTTATGAAAGCTGGAGACGCTTTCCCAAAAAAGATTTGCAACATCTGTCACAAACTTGTAAATACCGATAAATTTGCAAAAAACCAGAATGGTATAAATAACAGATCTGTCAGAAGACCGTCTTGTAATGATTGTAGAAAACAACTTGAAGGAGTGAATGTCTCTGCTAAGACCAAAGCAGAATGGTCAAAAAAGAAGCCCCATTATGTTCCTTTTGAATGTCCAATTTGCGCAAAAAGAACAATAGCTGGAGTTACAAGTAAGGTAGTTCTAGATCATGATCATCGTAATGGGGAGCCTAGAGGGTGGGTTTGCGATAGTTGTAATACTGGTATAGGAAGATTTAAAGATGATATTGGGTTGATAAAAAGAGCGATAAAATTCATTGAATAGTTTCTCAAACTTCTAGTCTTTTCTTCGCCAGATTTACATAGTCTTCTGATATGTCACAACCAATGTAATTTCGAGAGTTTTTCTTGGCCATTTTACAGGTGGTACCAGAGCCACACATTGGGTCAAAAACAAGATCATTGTTATTTGTCCATGAAAGGATGTGGTCTTCAGCCAGCTTTTCTGGAAAGATTGCTGGGTGATCAAAAGCAAATTTATCGCTTGTTGAACCGCCAAAACCGACAGCGTATTCCCAGATATTTGTCATTGTTTTTTCAGACTTGAGTTCGCCTAAGACTTTCCTGTTTATTCCATCAGCTCCCTTATTAAAAGGTAGCATTTCCTTTCCCTGTCTGACGGTCTTAACTTTCAGTGCATTAAATGTTTTGGGTGAATTTTTACTAAGAACAAACATAAATTCAAAGCAATTAGTATAGGCATTCGATCTCATAAACGGAGTGTTCTTTTTTCGGTATATCATTACATCATGAACATTAAAACCGATTTGTTGGAAATACAAAGCTTGCTTGAAGCTCGTCAGAGTTTTGTTTCCATTTTTGATTTTATCTCCAACAACCCAGATAACAATACCTCCTTTTTTTGTCACTCTAAACAATTGTTTGGCGATATTTTCAAAGTCAAAACTATAACCCTTGTAATTTCTTAGCTCATCATATGGTGGTGAAGTGACCGTTAAATCTACAAAATTCTCATCCATTGATTTCATAAATTCAACGCAGTCTGAACGATAAATATTATTCAATTTTACCTTCCCATCTTTTTTTTCTTGTTCCTCTATATTTCTAAATGTACTGATAACCTTCCCTTGAATTAATACTTCCTTGACGTACAAAGGTTTAAGTTTTGGATTTGCCGGTTCAAGGCGGATCCGATCTTTTTCTTTATATATTTTTTTTAACGTCACTTCATTGTTGTTAATTAGTGCGACTGCAGTTTCACCATCCTCAACCGAATTCTGTTTTCTAATTATAACTGTATCTCCATCAAATATACCCTCGTCAATCATGCTGTCACCTTTAACACCAAGAGCAAAGAGATTGCCAGTTGATACGAGGCTACTAGGAATAGGGAACGTTAGAAATTCCTCAACAACTTCTATTGGTTGTCCCGCGGCAATATAACCTTT
>JAPLZT010000075.1:567-2094 GCA_026394855.1 Candidatus Woesebacteria bacterium | reverse complement strand
TTAGTTGAAACTTTCTTAGGGATGGGGGACAGTATTAGTTTTATTGCTAAGAAACTGTGAATAAAATATATTTATTTCTGCTTGTTTTACTGTGTGTTCATTTGTTCCTGCTAATGAATCTTAAATTTACTGCTTGGCCTGAAATGCTTTCGTATCCATACCTTCGAAACAACGGCTATCTTCTCTATAAAGATATGATTCATCCGTACCCGCCGGTTTTAACGATGGCTTTAAGCATTGTCTACAAACTGTTTGGCTATAAATTAATTGTTCTGAAAATATTTACTTGGTTAATTATTCTTGCCAGCGACGTTCTAATATTCTTAATTGCAAAAAAGATTACCAAGAAAAATATCTTTGCACTAGTCGCACTGTCTCTATATGTTTTAACTCAACCTTTTTTAGAAGGAAACCAACTTTGGTTTGATCTGGCAATAGTTCCTTCTATTTTGTTTGGAATGTTACTTTTGTTGAACAAAAGATATTTTTTATCTGGTCTTTCTTTGGGAATAGCTATCTTAACCAAACAAACCACCGGACTTTTTTTAATTCTTTGGGGTTCATATATTTTAATTAAGGAAAGGAAATTAAGATCTGTAATTAATTTACTAATTGGCCCAATAGTTCTTTTTGCAATTCTTTTAGTAAGACTAATTACCGAGGGAGCAGTTTCTGGATTTTTCAACTGGACTTTGATTTACCCCTTTACCCAGTGGAGTAAATTTCCGGGCTATGTCCAGATGGCGTTAACTTATAGAGAGATTATTATAGTTACTCTACTTGTTACACCTGTAATATTTTTGATTTTTAAGTTGAAAAAGAATTTTATTAAAGATAAATCTGTACTATTTACTGCATTCTGCTTACTGTTATCTTTTGTGTTAATTTATCCTCGTTTTTCATTTTTTCATTTCCAGCTTGGTATCGCCTTTTGTGCTATTCTTTACAGTATTTCTCTTTCAAAGTTTAAGTTTTCCTACATACTACATACTACATACTGCATTCTACTTTTTGTTTTGATCTGTCTTCCTGTTCTAAAAACTGATTGGGGCAAAGAAACCAGATTTTGGGGAAAAGAGGAAGAAAAAACCGCAGAGATAATCAAGAAAAACTCAAAACCAAACGATTTGATTTACTTATTGGGTCCTCAGTCGGCTCTGTATGTTCTTTCCGGAAGGCTTCCACCCAAACTCTGGACAGATAATTATATTTGGTATCTTGAAATTCCGGGTGTTCAGGAAGAAATAATCAAAGGCTGGAACAGCAACAAACCGGTAGTAGTTTTTACAAATAGCGTACAGAAAGGCAACTGGTATGATTTAGGAACTTATCGACCGCAAAAAATAGTAGACTGGATAAGAAATGAAAAAATTGAAACTAGCATTCTTAAATAAATATCAGAATAAAGTAAATCGTGGAGCAGAAACTTTTGTTAAAGAAGTTTCTCAAAGACTTTCGAAAAACTACCAAGTCGATGTCATTTCAGATGTTAATTATTTAGATCTTTTTAAAAAGAAATATGATTTG
>JAPLZT010000075.1:0-546 GCA_026394855.1 Candidatus Woesebacteria bacterium | reverse complement strand
AGAAATATGATTTGATAATTCCTACAAACGGAAGATTTCAGGTAATTGCTGCCAGAATTATTACTTGGTTAACCGGAGGAAAGATGATTGTTTCGGGTCAGTCCGGAATGGGCTGGGATGATAGAATTAATCTTTATAGTTTTCCTGATTATTTCGTTGCATTATCAAACACTGCTTTGCAGTGGGCAAAAAGAATTAACCCTTTAGTTAAATCCGTTTATATTCCAAACGGAGTAGACCTAAAAAAATTTACAATTAATAATTCAAAATTAACAATTAATCTGAAAAGACCAATAATTCTGTGCGTCGCTGCGTTAACAAAGACAAAAAGGATAGATCTTGTAATAAAAGCCGTTTCTAAATTAGAAGATGCTTCGCTTTTGATAGTTGGTAAAGGAGAAGAGGAGAAGAATTTGCAGACACTAGGCACCAGATTACTAGGCAATAGATTTAGAATCACGAGTTTTCCATATGAGAAAATGCCGGAAGTTTATAGGACGGCAGACGTATTTACTTTAGTATCAGAGTCTTACTATTCGTTTGAAA
>JAPLZT010000065.1 GCA_026394855.1 Candidatus Woesebacteria bacterium | reverse complement strand
AGCATTAACCTACTTTCAGTCTGAAGTATAATAAAAAGAAGAAAAAGTTCAAAGGGGCAAAAAGGACAAAGGTTCCAAAAATCAAGCTTTAATCACTTCCTCGGAGCGACCACCTAAGTCCCCATCACGACCCCCAGGACTCAGAGCCGAAGAGACACGCAAATCACCAAGCGAGTAGAAGTTGGCGCAAAGAACCGGGCCCTCATCACAAGAACCTAGCAATCTTGACCAAGTTGGCCCTTCATCAAAATACCTACCGGTTAATAATTTACTGATTTGGCCTCCAATAATATATGTTCTTAGGGATTGACCTTGTCTTTTTGCCTTTTTGAGGGTATCTCCTAATTGTTTCTCGGTAGTGTTTCTATTGGGTGCGTCTATGGAAGATTCGATCCAAAGCCAGCCTGAATTATTAATCGTATCAACAGCTGAATTACTTTCCTCTACAGCCCAGCTTCCCATTTTAGGAAACATTCTTCCTAAATCAACCCTACTTACCTCAGCCGGACAAAAAATAGCCATTTGGCCATTTTTTGTCCTCTCCTTAATCTCTTGAGATTTCAGGGGGAACTTAGAAACAATATACTCTTCCCCAATCCTTTGGCCTGCCCCTAACCAAAAGCTGCGCATGAAACGGGTCAGGCTTTCAGGACTATTGAGACTATTCTTGTATTCACTTGTAGCCTCTTCTAGACTCAAGGTTTGTTCTGAAGTCGGAAAGGGAACATCCTTTCCACCGTTAAGTTTCTTCATAATCCCAGCCAACACCGAGAAATCATTATTTTTTGTTCTTTCCCCAAATCCCTGTAGATATTCCAACATGGGCTAGTTTATACCACTTCAGAAACATATTTGTCAAGTTTTCGTTGCATTCTTGCTCTTTTTGGAAAAGAAAGCAAGGTAAATAAGAGGCAATATTCCTATGCTGTTTACGATAAGAAGCGCAATAAACCAATAAGATTGATTATTCTTAGATGCTTTCCAGAGAGCTTTCCCTCTCCAAAAAAGATCCCAAATAACAAGAGGCGTTAACCAAAACAAAAATCTAGGGTTCTGAAAGTACATGTAATTAAACATACATTAATGATATCACTTTCCATGAAGATTACTAAAATTTGTTATGATATAAAGAAAATAACTTTGGAAATGAACAAACTGCAAACTTTTTTTAAATATTTTATCCCGATATTTTTTTTAATAGGCTTTATAATCTATGGGGCTTCATTATTTAACCACTTTGTTTGGGACGATGAGGAACAGATTTTAAATAACGGTTTGGTTCATTCGATCACCAATCTGCCCCGTTTTTTTCAGGGCAGTACTTTTAACACGGGCGGCACCGGCAGTTTAACCGGGATCTATTACAAGCCTTTAATGACGGTCTTTTTTACCCTGTTATATACCATTTTCGGGGCTAACCCCTTCTTTTTTCACCTTTTCCAGCTGGTTTTTCATTTAACCAACACCTGCTTAATTTTCGTACTTTTTAGAAAAATTTTCCCTCAAAACAAAAAAAGTAGCCAGATTTTAGCCTTCTTTTTAAGCTTAGTTTTCTTAATTCACCCTATTAATGTAGAAACGGTAGTCTATTCTTCTTCACTACAAGATATTTTATATATGTTTTTTGGCTTAATCTCTCTTTTGTTTTTAATTAAAGGAAGGCTATCTCTTAAAAGAGCTCTCACACTCAGTTTTTTGCTGCTTTTATCTCTACTATCAAAAGAAACCGGAATTATCTTTATTCTTGTATCTATAATTTATATTTATCTTTATCAAAAAGAGAAACTTAAATCTCTGATTGGATCAGTCTTTATTACCCTAATTGCCTATTCTATTTTAAGGTTCGGGATAGCCCAAGTATTTTTTAATAATCAAGGTCTTTCCCCTATTACCAGAATTCCCTTTTTAGAAAGGTTGCTTTCTATTCCCAAGATTATTACTTTTTACTTAACCACTTTCATATTTCCGGCTCACCTGTCTATCAGCCAGCATTGGGTGGTTAAATCTTTTACCTTTACCGATTTTTATAAACCATTAATTATTTTCCTAATAACTTTCCTTGCCCTGACAATTTATCAATATCGCTTATATAGATCTAAAAATTCATTAAGTAAGCTGTTTTTATTTTTTTACTGCTGGTTTATTTTCGGCCTCGGACTACACCTCCAAATTTTTTCTTTAGACATGACGGTGGCAGATAGATGGTTTTATATGGCTGAAGTCGGACTATTGGGTATGGCAGGAGTATTAATTTTAAATTTGAAAACCGTCATCTCTAAGTTCTCTTTATTTTTGTTTATCTTAGCTGCCATTATCATAACTGCCCTTTCCATTAGGACAATTTCCAGGTCGTTAGATTGGAAAAACGGATTAACCCTATACTCTAAAGATGAACGGATTACTCTCAACAGCTTTGATTTGGAAAACAACCTGGGAGTAGAACTTTATCGGGCAGGCAGGTTCCAGGAGGCAAAAATTCACTTTGAGAAATCTGTTGAGGTTGCTCCGTTTTGGTGGACTAATTGGAATAATTTAGGAGCAATTTACGAACAGGAGAAAGATATCAAGAGAGCCAAAGAAGCTTACCTGACAGCTATTAAAAACGGACAGTATTATTTATCGTATGAAAATGTAGCTAAAATAACTTTTTTTGGAGAAAATAATCCAAAAGAAGCTAAAAAGTTTGTAGAAGACTCATTAAGGTTTTTACCCCAAAATTCCACTTTATGGTTAATTTTAGCTTTGTCGGATTATAAACTTAACATTAAAGATGAAGCCTTATCTGCAGCCAAAAATGCTTATATTCTGGCTCCATCGAATCAAACATATTACGTAGTGACAAAAATACAAGCCGGCCAACCAATAGATTTCGGTACTCAACCTAATTAAAATCACCCAATATAAGCGCCTCTTTCTTGGTCTTGGTCCATTTTTTAATTTGCCACTCTCTCTTCATTGCTAATTGAAGAGTTGAATATTCTTCAGAATAAACAAGTTTTACAGGCTTTTTTGCTCTTAAATATTTTGCCGATCTATTTTTATCAAAGTTGTGTTCATGAATTCTTCTTTTAAGATTGTTTGTCTGGCCACAATAAAGTGAATTATCTGAACAACGAACAATATAGAAATAAAACATTAGATATTTCTCGACTCACTTGGGCTGAGCACGTTGGTCAGGACCCGTTTCGTCGTTATAGCTAGAAAGTCTCATTTATTTTGCTAATGCTTCTTCCTAATTATTCCCCGGATATCGATTTCATTTGGTGTCAATTTGGTTTTTCCTCCCAATATATCGCCACGCATAGCAATAACAAATTCTTTATAAAGTTGGTTTCTGTTTTCTGTAACACTATCTTTTTCTATCATTGCATTTATTAAATTTCTAAAAGAACTTACTACCTCATCGGATCCCCAAATCTGTATTTCTCGATAATATTTTAGAAGTTTATCTCTAGCAGAATTACTTGTTCGTTCGCTTTCTGTGGTAAAGAAATTAGATAATAATTCATGTAGTTTTGTATACAACTCTCTTCTTGCATCCATTGTTCTCTTGAGTATGTCTAATTTTTGATTGATATAGTAAGTAACTAATCCGCTAACTAAAGCTGCAATAACCCCACTCGTTAAGAATATGCTTAAATCGTTCATTCTGTGATTATTTTAATCAAAATCGCCCGTCTTGGCTGAGCATCACGGTCTAGACCCATTCTATCCTTATAACTTTTTTGTAAACATGAGGGTAAAAATTACACCTATTGCTATTCCAGAAATGGTTGAAATTGCTTCCCCATCTGTTAGATGAAAAACATTTGTTAAAATAAACATTGCTAGAAGCGCAGCTCCAAATAACAATACTATACGTGTGTACAACTTTTTGTTATAATTTTTCCAATCATCCTCAATTTTTACAGTTTTCATAATCTAATTTTACCAGAATATTCATTTGACAGAGCCTTGGCTGCGGGACCAGGATTCGGACCTGAATCTCCTCCTCCAAAGGGAGGCGTGACTACCATTACACCATCCCGCAATATATCTTAAAGAACGTTCATTCTTTGGATCTTCCTCAATATTATATCCGATATGGCCAAGATTTTACTAGTAAAATAACTTACGCCCGATACGTGGACGTTCATTTGCCCAACATAATCAGGGTTTTCTCTTGCTTTAGAGACAATGTTGTGTTTCCATGTTATTTTTATCAGATCTGGTTTTACTCCCATCTTCTTTGACCAAAAGTACTTTATCTTATTTAAATCTGCCTTACGAGTATCGTGGATGTGAAGTCGAAATCTCATGTTTATCTCTTTATCTAGGTAAAAGTATTTCTCTAAAAATCTAATATAGGCAGTAATCAACCTGAAATCTGAATTTGAAAAACCATTGTTTACTCCTTTTGATCCTTCTGCTTCATAAAGCATTATCCCCGAAACAAAAAGCCCATCATTTAAGTATCCTTTAATTTCTTGAATAAAGCGCTGAATAATTAAATCTTTATTTCTCGCCCTTGTTATCCTAGATGCCTCTGTAGCAATAACGTGATTTTCTAATCTCTTTTTGGTTTGAATTTGTAAATGTTCCTGAGATAAATTCAGGCCCACCAGAGTAATCCAATTATTTATCGTTGACTTAGCAACAGGTATAAGTTTCATTATTTCTCCATAACTGTGACCTTGTTTCCTTAACGATATAACTTTGATGAATTTATCGTGATTTTTCTTTCTGACAGCAAACCTTGTGATCATATTCTTGGATAAATAAACCGGTAGCTAAAATTGACTTTGTAACAGCTAATATTGGAGTTAGGAAACGAAGACATACACTCTGAAAAACAACTAACAATCTCTTCCCTTTTGTCTGATTTCATACCAATCCAACAACTCTTCCCAACTTAAATATGGATCAAACAAAACACGAAGTCAAGGGGTATTTTGTTAAACCTGTGAGCCCAGAAGGATTCGAACCTTCAAACCTCTTCCTTAAAAGGGAATCGCTCTACCGTTGAGCTATGGGCCCTTGTAAATTGCTTGTGACCCCACTGGGATTCGAACCCAGAAGTTTTCGGGATGAAAACCCGACGTCCTAAACCGTTAGACGATGGGGCCAAGACTACTTGGCCAAAGCAAGTCGAATTTTATCATTTTAAATATCTAAATGCTAGAATATGGCCACAAACTAAAATATGTCTCTGGTCGAGGCGGCAACTGCTCTAAAATTGGTAACTTATGGTGCCAGAACTCCATATCCGGAAAAATATAGGAAAATAATTGAGGAAAATACTCCCTACACATCAAGTAAACGCTACAATCCCGATCCGGATTTGCTGTTTGAGGAAATATTAGCCGTTGTCCCCTTACAAACAAAACGGACAAACATTAAATATGAGCTCAATCTTTCTAAGGCCTCAGTATTACAATTTTTTGTGGCATTTACTGATCAACACCATACCAATCTTCCGCTTCTCTCCCCACTAAAAAACAATTGCCTGAACTTAGTACAAAAAATAGAAAAAACTTCTCAAAGATCGGGTGTACCAGTTACCGTCCCTGAACAATTATCGCTTGCATTAGATGTAACCAATGGCAATCTCACGCAGGCTACAATTGTCCTGGCAATAGCGACCAGAGCCATGGCTAGAAATTACGATACTAATTTAATTACGTCGGATAAAGAAAAAATGTTGGCTTGGTACAAGTGTGTCGCTCCTTTCGGTTATACGGATGGCACTTTCGATCCACCAGGAGACACCTACCATTTCTGGGGATCAGTTTTGGCAGGAATGAGTTCACAGGAAAATAGGCATGGTTCATACGAACTATTGACTGGAAAAATCTGTGATTTGATTTATTTAAACACTGCCTCGGCAACTGAGATACTAAGGCATAAAGTTTGTCGAAAAAGAGGAAATACTCACGAGACAATCGATATACTAGGTTATAATATCGGAAGAGCACTTGCCCACACATGAATAAATTAAACGCAAAAGAACTTAGAAAAACTCCTCCAAAGGAGGATGATCTAAAGGAAATCAAAAGAAACCCTATCTATATTGTTGCAGACAGGATTTTTGATACATATAATATAGGTTCTCTTTTTAGACTTGCGGATGCAATATCTGCTGAGAAAGTGTTTCTCTGCGGAGATATGGAATATCCCCCGTCTTCTAAAATCCATAAATCTGCGGTTGGAACCGAAGAATGGGTTCCTTGGACCACCGCAAGCTCCGCATTGCAGGCGGTCAGGGAGTTAAAAAAAGAGGGCGTGCAAATTATTGCTGTCGAACAAGATCCGAGATCTATTCCCTATACGCTGTTACCTATACGCTGTTATCTACCTTGTGCCATTGTAGTCGGACACGAAACGGATGGAGTCTCAAAAGAAGTATTAGATTTATCGGATATTATTGTCGAACTTCCCATGTTTGGGGTAAACAAATCCTTTAATGTCTGGGGTTCTGCCGCAATTATTGCGTATAAGATACTAGAATCTCTAGAATAACCAAATCTACAAATCTACAAATCTACAAATAAATTTTAAATGATTGAATGACTTAAATAATTTAATGATTAGAACATTTAGTTATTTATTTGATTATTATGAATTTGCTTATTTGCTTATTACTTGAGGGCTGCATCAACAACTGATTTTATATCAGTGTAGCTATATGCACCGGCAAAGTTTTTATCGTTTACAAAAAAGTCCGGAGTTCCCTGAAAACCTAAAGTCGCGGCAATTTCGGTATCTTTTGCAAGTCTGGCATCATATTTTCCGCTATCAAGACATTCTTTTAAGAAAACGGAGTCAACTGCGCTTTTAAGGAAAGCTGCTAGATCTCCTGATTTTGTTTTGTCATTTTTAATCGTATTGTTTAAAAGATCATAGCCTTTAGCCGTCATTAAGAGATCCTGCACTTCCCAAAATTTGCCTTTTTCGTTGGCGCAGTAAAGTGCTTTTGTTCCCATTTCCCCATTGCCATGTCCCGGAGAATATATCCAGACAAACGACGCTTTTCCGCTATCCACAAGCTTTCTCATTTCTGGAACAGGGGCAACATAAGTACCGCCATCTTTGACTAATTTAAACTGTGGTCCTATTTGAGTATTAAGTTCTGGGTTTAAACCCGCCGCCACATGACAGTATGGACAGGACGGATCGGAAATTTCAACAAAAATAACTTTTCTGTTTTCATCGCCAAACTTTATCAGATCTTTACTGAACAGATCTTTTATTGTATTTAAAGAAACTGTTGGTTGAGCTTTTGCTGTCGGTTGGACCGTTGTGTCACTTCCACCTTTCTCCAAATTCTTTACTTTCTGCCAAAGGGTTCCTGAGAAAAATGCAAGACCAATCGCGAGAACGACTAAAGCGGGAATAAATAATTTTCGCATGTGTTTATTCTTCTCCAAAAAAAGTTATTTGTCAACCCCGACTTCATCAAGATATTTTAGGGTTTCCAATGCAGCGATACAGCCCATCCCTGCCGAAACTACTGCCTGCTTAAAATGTTTGTCCATTACATCCCCTGCAAGAAAAACTCCCTTAACGGATGTGCCGCAATGCCAGATTTTAGGTAACTTTCGACTTTCCTTTCTCCGTTTATCTTAGTAACTTCCGTATTCCAGATTATTTCAATATTCGGATCCTTGGTTACTTTATCCTGCATTGCAGAACTTGCTCTAAATGTATCTCTTCGATGTATTAAGTATACTTTTGATGCATATTTAGTTAAAACACTTGCCTCTTCCATAGCAGTGTCCCCTCCTCCAACAACCGCTACAATTTTATTTTTAAAAAACGGTGCGTCACATGGAGCACAAGAAGAAACTCCACGACCTATAAGCTCCTTCTCGCCGGGAACCCCCAACCAGACGTTTTGGGCACCTGTAGCAACAACAACGGTTTTTGCGAGATATTTTTCTTCCCCGACAAAAATCTCAAACGGAGTTTTTGTAAAATCAACATTGGTTGCCGATTTATTCAAAATAGTGGATCCAAAGCGTTCCGCCTGCTTTCGCATATTCGCCATTAAGAGAGGACCGAGAATTCCGTCAGGAAATCCGGGAAAATTATCTATTTTTGTAGTTAGCATTAATTGACCCCCCCAAACCTCTCCGGCCAAAACCAAAGTAGAAGCGGCTCCCCGTGTCGTATAAATTGCGCACGTCAATGAAGCTGGACCTGATCCAATAATTAGAACGTCCCAGACTTTTTCCATATAAGTTAAAAATTAAACCGCGGGTGATGGCGGAACTTCAGTTACTGCTGGTGCCTCAGGAACCTGCGGCTCAACAGAAGGTTCAACCGGTGTTTGTACCGGAATCACTGGTTCTGGCATAGGTGGTTGAACTGGTGTTGTAGGTACCACTGGCTGATCTGCTGGTGGTGTCATAACTGGTTGTTGATTTGTGTTTGGATCCATTAAATATCACCACCTTTCGAAATTAATTCAATATATGCTTCTTTTCCTGAAAATCCTGTCTGACGGCCAATCTCTTGTCCCCCCTTAAATAAAACTACAGTGGGAATAGACATTACTCCATACTTTCCCGGCATTTGACTATTTTCATCAACATTTACTTTTGCAATAACAAGTTTGTCTTTATACTCCTCAGATATTTCTTCCAAGATGGGTCCGGCTAATTTGCAGGGACCGCACCATGGAGCCCAGAAATCAACTAAGACAGGAAGGCTATTTTTAATTACCTGTGCATCAAAATCGGAATCGGTTACATTAATTGTTAGCATGTTTAACTTTTTCACTATACCTTTACACGGAAGAGTTAGTCAACCCCTAAAAGATTTGACAAAAAAGAAGGTTATATCTTAATCTTTTTCAATCTCAATGAGTTTAAAACTACCGATATAGAGCTTGCCGCCATGGCAAAAGCTGCAATCATCGGGTTTAGGTAGCCCAAGGCTGCGGCGGGAATTAATACTACGTTATAGCCAAATGCCCAGAATAAATTTTGCTTTATGACAGATAATGTCGCTCTACTTAAACTCATCGCCGTCAAAACACTTCTTATGTCTTTATTTATAAGCGTTATTCCGGCCGATTCGATTGCAACATCCGTTCCTGTTCCCATCGCAATTCCGACATCCGAGGCCGCCAAAGCCGGTGCGTCATTAATACCGTCTCCGGCAAAGGCTATAACTCCATACTTTTCCTTAAGTTCTTTAACTTTACTGGCTTTTTGACCAGGTAAAACCTCTGCCAAAACATTCTTTATCCCCGCCTCTTTAGCGATTGCTTTAGCTGTTCTTTGGTTGTCACCTGTTACCATCCAAGGAACAATTCCTTTATTCTCAAGCTCTTTTATTACCTCTTTAACTCCTTCTTTCAAGGTATCTGCTACGGCAATGTACCCTAAAATCTTCTCCCCAGATTCAAGAAGCATAACTGTCTTTCCCTCGTTTTCTAATTTTTGAACCATCTCATTCTTTTCTCCCCGATTGCCAAAAAAGTACTTTTTATTGTTGATTATTCCTTCGATACCTTTGCCTGAAATAGCTCTAAAACTTATTACTTTGAGCAATTTAATACCTCTTTCCTTTGCTCCAGAAACGATTGCATCGGCAAGAGGATGTTCGGAGCCCTGTTCCAAACTTGCCGCTATTTGCAAAGTTTCGGTCTTACCAGCAAAGCTGACTAAGACTGGCTTCCCGAGTGTGAGTGTGCCAGTCTTATCAAAGATAATTGTTTTAACTTTGTGTGCAGTTTCTAAAGCCTCTGCGTCTTTAATCAAGACACCCTTTTCTGCTCCCTTTCCCGTTCCCACCATAATTGCAGTAGGGGTTGCCAGTCCCATGGCGCAGGGGCAGGCAATAATTAAAACTGCAACCATATTTATAAGTGCACGGACTGGTTCCCCTAAATCAAACCAGATGGTAAAGGTTAAAACCGAAAGCATCAGAACGATGGGAACAAAATATGAAGAAACAATATCTGCAAGCCTTTGAATCGGAGCCCGGGAACTTTGGGCAGAGGCAACCATCTCTACAATCTGGGCAAGCATTGTTTCACTCCCGACCTTAGTGGCCCGAAAGATAAAACTCCCGTTCTTATTAAGGGTTGACCCTATTACCATATCCCCTTTAAATTTCTCAACAGGAATTGATTCTCCCGTAACCATTGATTCATCAACAGATGATTGGCCTTCTGCAATTTCTCCGTCTGTTGGTACTTTTTCTCCCGGCCTTACCCTGATTAAATCCCCCACTTTTACCTCTTCTATCGGAAGATCAATTTCCCTACCTCCCCTTAATACCCTTGCGGTTTTAACCTGAAGACCCAAAAGTTTCTTTATCGCGTCTGATGTGTGGGACTTTGCTTTTGCTTCCAAAAACCTTCCCAATAGAATAAGGGTGATAATAACTGCAGCAGTATCAAAATAAGTTCCCTTGGTAATTCCTAATATAGATAAAATTGAATAACCGTAGGCAGCAGTCGTTCCTACCGCAATTAAAGTATCCATACTGGCAGCCCTATTTCTAAGTCCCGACCATGTGGCCAAATAAAACTGTTTGCCTGCCCAAAATTGAACAGGTGCAGAAAGGAGAAGAAGCGTTATGGAATTTGATAATAAGGCAGGAATAAAAGAAAACCATTCAGGAAAACTGCCGATAAAAACAAGTAGGCTCAAAATAGATGAAACGATTATTTTGACCTTCAGGTTCTGAAGTTCTTTCTTTTTTTCTTCTTCAATATTTGTTCCTACTTTATATCCCGCATCTGCAACCGCTTTTGCAAGGTCCCCATCTTTAACATGATTTTCAACCTCGAGAGTTGCAACCTCGCTTGCATAATTAACATTTGCAGAAATTACCCCTGGGGTTTTATTCAGTTTCCTTTCAATGAGTTTTGCGCAGGAAGCGCAGTGCATACCAACTATGGGAAATGATTTCCTTACCAAATTCTTATTTGGCCAAGCTTTGCTTATGGTTTTCATTATTCGACTATAACCTTTCCGTTGAACATGTTCATTCCGCAGTGGAATTTAAACATACCAACCTTCGTTGAAGTAATCTCAATTTCAACCTTCTCATTTAAAGGAAGATATTTTTTAATCTTAAAATCGGGGAAGATGAACTCTTCCAAACAAGAATTTTCATCTTTCCTTAAAAGCGAAATTTTAGTCTTTTGATTTTTTTTGATTTTTATAACCGAGGGTTTATATCCCCCATCAACAATAATATCAACCCTATCACCCGCTTCTAAAACTTCCTCTTTTTTACCAAAAAAGAACCAATAAATAAAAACGACTAAAAAGCCACCTCCTATACTAAGTAGTAATTTATCTAGCGTCATATTTCTTCCCCTCTATTATGCTCCACAACTCCCACCACCTGAAGAACCAGGGACGGGACCTACCTCCTTGGCAATACTTGCTGCTCCCTGGCCCGATGAGTAATCGGACCCTAGTACCAGTTTAGCATCAATTTTATCCCATTTGGTTCCCTTTCTTTCAAAATAGGTTGCAATGTTCATATAGGTTGAAGGAAACCAGAAGGAATTTAGTTTTAAAACATTCCTATATATTTCGTCATTACTAAGACCCTTGGCAACCATCATTTCGATTGCTGCAAGAGCCGCCATCCCATGATTGCAGTCAGGAAACCAGGTTGAATTCCCGCAGCATGGCCTGTATATATTTTTGGCAATTTCGGCTACTCTAACTTGCTGTTCATCGGTTAAGTTAAAAAGCTCGTATTTGCCAAGATAATTAACAGCCTTTCCTTTCGCAAGAGTCCAGCCTCCGGTAGAAGCAAAATTACCTACATCCTTTTTGTAATCAGTTCCCATCGGACCCTTTACGTAAGCGTCACTCTTTTGGGCAAGGCCTATCGCCCAAAGAAGATCAACCACAAATTGGCCATTGTCCGCATTAATTGTAATAGGAACATCCCCTCCTTCTGCTAATATCTTTTCTTCATCACTGTTTAAGTTGGCTGCCTTTACAAACTTGTCTTTATCAATAACCCCCAAAGAAATTAACTTTGGCCCTAAATCGCCCCAGGAGATAGAAAGCGTAAAACCTGCATCAGGCAAAACCTTACTCTTATCGGCTAAGACCTCAGCTTTATTTGCCTTAGTCGGATTTTTCAATTCACTTACTCTTTGATAACCAACTCCCATAATAAATGCCGCGGAAACAAGAATGACAGCCAAACCAGCCTTGAATATTTTGTTGTTTCTGATAGCTTTTATGTTCATATGTAATAACCGATTATGTAGTAATCAAGAAATGAAAGTAAAAAAATGCTTCCAAGTCCCACAATTATCCTTTGGTAAGGAAAAAACGTTTTTCCTTTTATACGAATTACTAAATTATTAATTTCATCAACTAAATAAAAGGCGGTGCCACCGGCTATAATCCCAAAAGTAAGCTTATCTAATCCAAACATTCTTCCCATTCTTAAAACCAAATTAAACTTATAAAAAGACCAGATGGTCGATGCAAAAACCAAAACATAGATTAGTGGTTTTAACCATACTAGATTTGTTTTTTTGATTTTCCGTACCAAGGATGAGTAGATCCAAAATGACATTGCTCCAAGGAAAGCTCCCATCCATAAACCGGTTATTGAGTCATCCACTCCCACCCATCTTGAAAGAGTCAGCCCAACTCCAGCACCTGCAACACAGAGGGGACAATGAGCAAGCGCTTTTTGCGGGTGAATAATGAATAATGAAACTAAAATCAGGAAAAATATAAATAGTTTTTTCATTGAAGAACTACCTCCCCAAAAAACTTAACCTCTTTCACCCCCACAGGATCAACAAATGTCAAAAAGACAGATCTATCAATCGGACCCGCTCCCTGTATGCCATGAGCTGCCGGGTCAAATTTAACTATAACCTTGGCTGTTGATTTTCCGGGGATATCAAAATTGATGGTCGGGTTTTTGGCACCACTTTCCATTGTATACAATCTTGTTCTTTTGTCTCCAGCCACGAAACCTGCACATCGGCGGCTTCAACTTTAGGTAAAGACAAATCCTGAGTAGAATTATCGCCCTTGCTTACAAGATAAAATCCTCCGGCAAATATAGCCAATGTCGCAAAAACTACAATAATTACCTTCTTTCCCATTTTTACGATTTCTTAAAAAGTTCAACAATCTCCCCGACCATTTTTTCCGAGTCATCTCCGTGTACATTTTTAAGAACACAAGTATGAAGGTGGCCATGAAGAACAATTTCATCTACCTTTTTAAGGGCGGCCTGTACTGCTCTACTTTGGTGAATGACATCAGGACAATAGGAATCATCTTCCAGCATCTTTTTTACCTTCTCAAGGTGGCCCTGAACTATCAAAATTCTTTTTAAGGCGTCTTTCTTAAAATCGTGGCTCATTGCAATATCCTATCCCCCCCGGGGGGGGTATGTCAAGAAGCTTTTACCTATCGACTTTACCGAAAGATAATTGCTAAAATAACACATTACAAAATATGCTTAGCAGTATCTGGCTTCCTTTTATTACAGGACTCACAACCGGAGGACTTTCCTGTTTTGCTGTTCAAGGAGGTTTATTAACTTCCGCTCTAGCCACTGATGGGACTGGAGACAAAAAACATATTAAGGAAAAAAGCATATTAATGTTTCTTTTGGCAAAACTTATTTCCTATACCATCTTGGGATTTATCTTGGGGCTTCTGGGTTCTGCCATTAAAATTACCCCAAAATTTCAAGGATACTTGGAACTTATTGTCGGGCTTTATATGCTGGCAACTGCCGCCAGACTTTTAGATATCCATCCGATTTTCAGATATTTCGTAATACAACCGCCAAAAGCTTTCTTGAGGCTTCTCAGAAATAAATCACAGGCCCAATCATTTTTTACCCCGGCCCTCTTAGGCTTTCTTACGGTACTTATCCCCTGCGGAATAACTCAGGCAATGATGCTTCTGGCAATTGCCGGTGGGAATGCAATCTCAGGAGCTTCCATAATGTTTTTCTTTGTCCTGGGAACCTCCCCCGTTTTCTTCCTAATGGGTCTTGCCGCAGTTAGCCTTCTTAAAAACAAGGTCTTTTCAATTATCGCTGCAATTTTTATTGCAATAATGGGAATTATGGCAATTAATAGCGGTCAGATATTAAGAGGGTCCGTTCATACTATCCAAAATTATTATGAAGTTCTTGTAGGGGGAAATGAAACTTCTCAAACAGGAATCGCCAAAATTGTAAATGGCAAACAAGAGGCAACCATATATGTCAAAAGCGGAGGATATCAATCAGATGTCGATACGCTTAGAGTAGGAATCCCGGTTAAGCTTATACTCATTTCTCAAAACGCGCGAAGCTGTGCCAGGGCTTTTGCAATTCCTGAATTTAACCTCTTCAAGGTTCTTTCTCAGGATGGAACTGACACAATGGAGTTTACACCCACAAAGCTGGGTAGACTTACCTATACCTGCAGTATGGGAATGTACACAGGAAGTTTTAACGTAATTAAATGAAAACATACAAAATCAAAGGTTTGGACTGTGCATCCTGCGCATCTTTGATCGAAATGGACTTGGAAGAAAAAGGCATAATCTGCAAATGCTCATATGCAAAAGAAACACTTGAGGTCGAGGGAAAACACGATTTCAAAATGCTTGAGGAAATAGTCAAAAAATCAGGTTACAATATATTACAGTAATGAAAAAAATCACAATCATCGCAGTTATATTAACTTTGATTATCATTGTTGGGGGCGTATTTTTAGTTTCAAGAGGGCAAAGTTCGAATAACACAAATAACTATCCCCTTCCTGCCGACTTAACTTATTACTGGGGTAATGGCTGTCCGCACTGCAAAATCGTTGCTGATTTTATGTCTTCATGGGACAAAAAAGACACTGTTAAGGTAGATAAAAAGGAGGTTTGGAGCAATATTGCCAATGCCAATGAACTTAAGGCCAGGTACGCCTATTGCAAAGTTCCTCAAAGTCAGATGGGGGTTCCGCTTCTTTTTACTCCTGACGGGAAGTGTTTCTCGGGAGATACTGAAATAATAAATTATTTCAAAACTTTTAAATAATAAATATATGTGTCAAATTTGTACACTGGCAGTAGGGGCAGGACTTGGGCTTTCCAGATGGCTTGGTGTTGATGATACCGTTTCCGGGGTTTGGGTTGGAGGATTCATCCTCTCCTCTTCTTTATGGTTTTACTCTTGGTTTTCTAAAAAATATCCTAAATTGCATACTACATTTTACATGCTACTTACGACAGCATTGATGTACTCACTCTCCCTTGTCACACTGGCTTGGACAGGTGTTTTAATAAATAAACTTATTATGGGAATTGTAGTTGGTTCTTTAACTTTTCTTCTGGGGATTTGGGCAGATAAAAAAGTAAGAAAAATAAAAGGAAAGCAGCTATTTAATTTTCAAAAGGTTGTATTTCCAATCGCCTTTTTGTTAATATCAAGCATAATCGTATGGATAATTACAAAACGCTAATTAATAAAGTCGAAAAAGTAACCAAGGACAAAAAACTTGATTTATCCTCCGGAGAAGATCTTTCAATTGGCATAATGAATCTGATTTCAATTGAAGAACATCTCTTCTTCTCAGCCCAAAAAACAGGTAAGAAAGAATATCTTAACCTTCTAGATGAGGTAAGAAAAATGAGAGTAGAACTTTTAAAGGAGATCATTAAAGACTACGAAGGAGAGGTCTGGTGCATCTCAAAGCATCTTTTGGCAGCTTCGATGAGGCTGATGGAGGTAGGAACTAAGGAGTTGAAGAAAGGCGACAAGGAAAAAGCCACCAAAATGTTTGAAAATTCCTATAAACTCTATTCCCTATTCTGGGGACTGAACCTTGGTATGACCAAAATTGCAAATGACAAATTACAAATGACAAATGAATTTCAAATGACAAATGACAAAAATAATAAAACCAAAAAAGTATCAATATTCTCAAAACTCAACGACTTTGTCCAAAAAGCTCTAGACTGCTGCAGAGAATAAATCTAAACTCTCCCCCGAAGCATCATGGCATCTATTATTCTTTTAATAGCTAAGATAAATGCAGCTTTTCTGTAGGTTATTTTCTTTTCTTTTACCAACTGATAGATATCGTTAAAGGCCTTAATCATTATTTTTCTCTCTTTATTTAAAACTTCTTCTTTTTCCCAATAGTAGCCGTTTAAGTTTTGAGCCCATTCAAAGTAGGAAACAGTGACTCCCCCCGCGTTTGTCAATACATCGGGAATAACATCTATCTTTCTTTTTGCCAAGATTTCATCAGCCTCGGGTGTGGTTGGGCCATTTGCCATTTCAAAAACCACTTTCGCTCTTACTCTGTCTGCGTTCTCTTTCGTAATGGCGTTTTCTAAAGCCGCCGGCACCAAAATATCAACAGGTAAAGCTAAAAGTTCCTCGTTAGTGATATTTGACTTAAAAGAATCTATTAGTTTGTCTATGTCAAGTCCTTTGGAATTATAAATTCCGCCTTTGGAATTAGATACCGCCACAACCTTAAACCCCTCTTTTTGAGCAAAATGCGCAAACCAATAACCCACGTTGCCAAAACCTTGCACAGCAAGTTTTGTCCCGCGAAGCCTTGGCGAAGTGGGACATTTCTTTAAGAATTCTTTTAAAACAGTTACTCCTCCAAGTCCTGTTGCTTCGGTTCTCCCCTGGGATCCTCCAAGCTCTATGGGTTTTCCGGTAAATGTGGCAGGAGCCTGATAACCTACTTTTTTCTCATATGCTTCCAGTAGCCAGGCCATAATTTGTCCATCGGTATTAACATCTGGGGCAGGAACATCAATCCAAGGACCAATATATGGAGCAATAAAATCGGCATATGCGAAAGTAAGTCTTTGGGATTCACCCCGAGACAAAGTCGAAGGGTCAACTACAATTCCCCCTTTGGCTCCCCCATATGGAATTCCGACAACCGCACACTTAACTGCCATCCAGAAAGAAAGGGCTTTTACTTCGTCTTCCGAAACATTTATGTGGTATCTTATTCCGCCTTTATAGGGACCTCTGGCATCATTAAATTGAATTCGGTAAGCCTGAAAAGATTTATTTTTTCCGTTATCCGTTTTTATTGAAATCTTTTTACTAAGAATTTTTTGCGGGAATCTCAAAAGCTTCAGGCCACGGATGTACTCTTTACCCAAAAAGGGAGCTACTTGATCCAGTTGTTTCATCGCATTGTCAAAAGCCGATACCATTATGAAGTCCTATGATATACACGGGTTATCAGTCGGTCAAGAAGAAGATCTAAGATAAGTCCTAAGGCCAGTCCAAAACCTAAAACGCTTCCGGATGAAGTTAAAATCCAAACAAACAAAATTCCGGAAATAATTAAGAAAATATTAGAATGAAAAACTAAATCATACCTTTCACTCCCGGTTTCAAAAAGCATTCTTAAGGCTCCAGTAAAATTTCTGTTTTTAATTAATAAAATTATCCTTTGGGATGTTAATTCCTGGGGATTTATGAAAAAAACGTATAGAAGCTGATCTGCTTCCGGAATTATGGTTCCTAATACTCCTCCAACCCAGAATGTCCAGTATGAAAAATTTAACCAGCCGCGAATAATTGAAAAGAGGATAAACACAGAAACAAAAAATGCAAGATGAATAAAAAAGTTTCGCTTCATTAATTCATTGTAGCATTAGTCTGTAAAGCCCTGAACAAAAATTTTGCCGTATATTCCATTGTCTATAACTCCAATTCCAACTTTTGTAAACTTTGTGTTTAGAATGTTATCTCTATGCCCTTCCGAATTCATTAGGCCGCCCTCGGCAGAAATTACGGTTGGAGCACGAGCTAAGTTTTCTCCCGCAGCCGAATAATTAATCTTTGCCTCCTTTAACCTGTCTCCAACGTCCTTTCCATCGAGTGAAACATGACCAAAATAATGGTTTTCCCACATGTACGTTGCATAATTTTGAGAAATCTTGGCTATTTTTTCATTCCAGATAAGTTCCGAAATTCCCAATTTATTTCTTTCTTGATTCACCAAACTAAACATTTCCTTGGCACTTTCGGTATCTGCTTTAAGATTGTTGGATACGGTTGGTAAAGAAACTCTCTCACTGCTTCCGGGTTTTACGGTAAGGTATGTTAAAGAATCCTCAATTACTCCCCCGAATATCTCATTAACCGATTTTTCAATGACAACCGTTTTTGCAAGAATTACTCCACCAAGTCTTGATCTGACAATATCTGATTTAACCGAAGGTCTTAGGGGAAAGGCTACGGCTAATGTCAAAATAAATGCAATTAAGATAAGTCCTTCTCCAACTGCCGGAATCATGGCAGCAATTTTAAGCAAGGTGTGTTCCCGCAGTTTTTCGGGTACTTTGTGAAGAAATTTGGCAAGGACAAAACCTAAGATTCCTTCGGTAATTACGGCTGTTGCCAAAAAACCCAAGGCGTTTGAAATCGAACTCCCAAGAGAAAAGTTAGACCTTAAAAAAAGAGCGACATATTTATAAAAGCTTAAGGAAATTAGTATTGAACCCAAAAAAGAAATAAAATCAACCAAAATTACCCAAAAGCCATGTCTCCAGGCCTCGGTGGCAAAATAGACAAGAACCAAAATGATAATTAAATCAATGTAATTTCCCTTTAGCATTTTTGTTTAACTCCTTTAGTTTCCAAAGAAAAAGAGCTGGTTTACTTTTTACTTTATATGCGTCTTTAATAAAATTTCTGGCAGTTTCTAAAATCCCCCTTGGAGTAATTTTAGCAAGTTTAATATACAAAGAAACATTTTTGGGATCTCCCAATTCCTGTGCTAAATCATACCCGTACTTTTGAAATTCCCGGGATATGTATTTGTCTTTATCCGAATCGAATTTTCTTAGAATGTCGCCAATTTGCTGCATATATCGTCAACTGCCTTATCCAAAATAGCCCTTTCTTCTTGGCTAAAATCTTCCAAAACATACGTCTCGCCCCGCGTAACTTTAGTGAAGTGGGGTTCGCGCTTTCTATTGTCCACCCCAACCCTTATTCTCCAGAAGTTTTCTGTACCTAAAACTTGTTCAATTGAGTTGATTCCGCCGTTATCTTTGGGCCCTTTTGCAAACTGCATTTTCCAGCTTCCGAGAGGCAAATCAAGGTCATCATGCACTATATACAAGTCGCTAGGTACTAGATAACTAGAATCTAGAACTCTCTTAACAAAACTTCCCGAGTCGTTCATGAAGGTATTGGTTTTAACTACGGTTGCATCCTTAATTTTTAGGTTTTTATTCTTTATTGCATCAACAACTATATAGCCGACATTATGACGGTTGTTGATATACTTCTCCCCCGGGTTTCCTAATCCAATTATGAGTTTCATCTCTGAAGCAATTGTATCACCTCTTCGTCTGTTACTTGGGAAAAATCTTTATAAAAATCTCCAACGGCAAAGAAATCATCCCGTGTCTCCAAAACCAGAATTTCATCGACCAATTTTTTTAATTTCTTCACTAAACTTTTGGGGGCAACCGGAACCGCAAGTACTAATTTCTTAACTTTTTTACCTCTTAAATACTTAATTGCGGCTTCTACCGTTGCGCCGGTTGCGACTCCGTCATCTACCAAAATAATGATTTTACCTTTAACATCAGGTGTCTTTCCGAATTTCTTACTCTTGGCAATATAAGCTCCCGCGGCGAGTTCAGGCTGGTCCGGGGTTGGAATTTTTTTGGCATAGATAACCCCCAAAGGAATATGCAACGCATTAGAAATAACCTTTCCGACAACAACTCCACCTCTGGGGATCGCCAAAACAAGAGCATCTTCTACGCATGCCTGCGCAATCATGCCCTTAAACTTAAGAAGTTTTTGAAAAAGAATCCCTCCGGCTTCGAGCCTGCTTTCAAACACAATCCATTATACAATCTAAGCTCTCTTTAATAGCTTCTTGGCTAACTTTCCTAATATTGGAACCTCCCAGGATTCTCCCATCCAAGCTTTGTAAATAAGCAACAACCAAAGGATAAATGTAACGATACCTACAAGAGGAACTAGAAATACCAAAATTATTGAAAGAGTTAGAATCCACTGCAAGCCAAAAAGTATTACAAAAGTGACTATTGATTGCATTGCATGGAACCTAATAAATGGATCTTTCTCTAGTATTAAAAAGATAATTCCGGTAACCGGACCTAATACGTAGGAAAGTGCTGCTGCTGTTTCTTTTTTAAGACCTGTTCCCTTCATTAATAATCACCTTCTTTCTATAATATATTTATAATATAAACTGTGAAAATATGAAAGGACGAAAAACAATAACTTTCCTTGTTTTAATATTTGTTTTTGCATTTGTAGTCAGATTTCTTTCGGTTTGGCCATCAAATACCATAATCGGCTTTGATCAGGCAAGAGATTTATTTGACTCCGCAAAGATTCTTCAAGGAGATTTAAGGGTGGTAGGTCCGACAGCAGGCAACAACCCAAACCTGCACCATGGAGTTCTCTGGCTTTATTTCATGACAGTTCCCCTACTCTTCTCGCATAATCCAATATATGTAGTTTTATGGAACTCTCTTTTCAATGCTTTTTCGGCTGTTGTAATTTACTTACTAGCTAAGGATTTATTCAAAAGTAAAAAGGTTGGAATAATTGCCGGAGTTATTACTGCAGTTTCATACTATTATGTTTCCTTCTCAGGCTGGCTATCAAATCCGACAATAACACTTCTAACAGTTCCCCTATTTTTCTTCGGAGTCTGGAAATATTACAGGGGGAAAACATGGGGACTTCCCCTATCAATGCTTGCCCTAGGTCTTTCAATCCAATTTGAATTATTTTTCATTTATTTGATTCCTGTTTTTTTTATTCTTGTACTTGTACTTAGACTTAAATTTCCATCTTTCAAAGTGTTCATCTACTCCCTATCCGCTATTATCTGTACGCTATCCACTATGCTGGCCACTGAAATTAAGTTTCACTTTGCCGGTGTAATAAGCCTCCTTTCCGCAGGTAAACTGGTTGGTGGCGTAAACCAAAACTATGACTATGCCAAGTTTTTATCTCTGGATCTATTGCAAAACAAGAATTTAGATCTTGTTTTAGGAATATTGGCAATTAGTTTTCTGGTCTTTGAGATAGTAAGAAATCCACTAATCCGTAAAAGAAATTTGTTTTTGCTTGTTTGGTTCTTCTCTCCTACGATCATGCTTCTTTTAGGCACCCATAACGCTCCGTGGTTTCTAATCGGCAAACCCGCCGCCGCCATAATTATCACTGCCTATTTAATTTCTAAGCTGAAATTTAAATTTCTTATTATTTCAGCTATTATATTTTTTGTTTATATGAATCTTTCCGCAGTTAAGAGCTCATATGGTTTGGGGCAACCTCTATTGGAACCGGATAAGGCAGCAATTCTTTCCAAACAAATTGAAGTTATGAAATATACCTACGAAAAATCGGGATGGGGAACCCCGCCTACCGGCGGGCAGGCTTTTGCAATAGATACGGTTACAAATCCACTTTATATAAATGCTGTTTGGGCTTGGAACTTCGATTGGTATGGAAAAAAATTAGGTTACAAACCTACGTGGCTGGGAGGAGACCAGCTTCCGCCATATAACACACTAAACAAAGCCACAGGTAAAGAAAAATACATGTTTTTAATCATTGACGAAACCTCCCGAATTCCACCTGTTTACACCCAAAACGCAATTAAAAACATAAGTAAATCCGGAAAATTACTGGAAGAAAAAAGTTTTGACGGAATTTCGGTTATGACTTGGTTCGGAAATTAAATTTTCCAGAAACTCCAGCCACCAATTTAGGTTCTGCTTCATTGGTTACAAT